>CAZOHQ010000200.1:0-4652 GCA_964579455.1 uncultured Syntrophaceae bacterium
GTATTGGAGTCGATGGGGTAAAAACCCCATGAGAATTTTAGAGCCGTCAAGGGGCGGGATCGGAATCAGGTTGAACGCCGCCAGTATGATATTGATCTGAGCCATATACTGAAGCATCGTAGCGGCGATGCCATGTGAGGGTGGCGACAGAAATCGCAGCAGGAAGATAGCAATAAAGGCGAGTGATGTGTTGACGATAATTCCTGCGGAAGAAACCAGTATAAGCCCTTTCCGGCTTCCACGCAAATTGGCAAAATTGACGGGAACCGGCCGGGCCCATCCGAACCCGAAGAAAAAGAGCATGAGCGTCCCCACCGGATCGAGATGCTTGAGCGGATTGAGGCTCAATCGTCCCATCATTTTGGCGGTGGGATCTCCCATTCTATTGGCAACCCACCCGTGGGCCAGTTCATGGAAAATTACCGAGTACAACAGCGGTATAGCTATCAACACAAAGGTCAGCGGATCTTTCAGTAAAAGATTGAGCAATCCCATCTATGAACACCATCCATTCAGTATGTTACTCTCTCGTTACTCTCTCGAGTACGGACAATATAAGAATGTTGGAATAAAAGCAAACCATATCAGGGATGGAGGCCTTTCCTAAACGGCACATATGGTCACGGCATTAGTCACGATATGTGGCGACAACCCGAGCTCGATTCAAAGAAAAAACATCGCTTCCACCTGCCGAAGCCTGAAAATCGTTTCAGAAGAAATTTATTTATTAACGCTTGAAAGTCTCACTGTAATATTCCTTGACAAGATACCATAATGGAGTTAGTGGTTTGATATGCCTTTGATTTTGAACGCGTCATGTGTGCTTTTGAACAACTAAAAACAAGAGGGGGACTGTATAAAATTGAAAAACACAATCAAGCATTCTTTCATTGCCGCAATATTCTTTGTTCTTGGCCTTTGTCTTTGCTGTGCACCAGCTGTTATCGCTGCTACCGAGGTAGATCTTTATGTAAAGGTTGAAAGCTTTACATGGAAGGAATACAGTGATGGTGGATCACAACTCTTAAAAGAATCGGGGCCAATCTCTACCCTTGGCATTTCAACCAAGACAGATTTTGCTAACTCGCTAACTTTAAAAGCTAAAGGCGAACTGTTTATCGGGAGTGTTGACTATGACGGACAGACTCAGGCAGGCACACCTCTAAAAACAGATACAGATTATTCCGGCTTCAGGATAGAGGCAGATATGGGAAAGATTTTTATGGTAGCAGAGAAATCTTCTCTTGAACCCTTTGCAGGCCTTGGCTGGAAGTCGTGGTTGAGGGACTTGCAGAGCTCGAATACCGCCATTGGTTATGAGGAGACATGGTCGATTGTCTATGCTCGGTTAGGGGTCCGTGGTGATCATGTTTTCTCAAAACAACTGAAACTCTTTGCTGAGGCAGGACTCAACCTTCCCATATACAACGAGAACGTAGTAGATTTGGGTGGAGTAGATATTACCATTGAACCCGGCAAAGAGGCATCCCTTTTTGCCGAGGCAGGGCTTAAGTGGAAAAACCTGAAAGCCAGTATCTTTTATGAAGGCATGAGGTTTTCCAAATCCGGCCTTGAATTTATTGAAGTTGGTGGCGATATTTACGGATTTTATCAACCGGAATCAAAAGCTGATATATTCGGTGTACATATAGGCATTGCTTTCTAATGATATATACAATAAGCCAGTTTCAATCGATTTTCTTGTTTTCGGGAAGGATCAACTGAAACCCGCAAATCAGAATCTATGAAGGTGTGGCCATCCCACATTGATTGTCCAAACAATTTATACAAACCAGTATATGCTCATATGAGAAATCTATGGCGGAATGACTTGTGCAGCATACAAGCAGCCACAGTATGATAATAGGTGGAAGGCCTCTGTCTGAGCTATACAAAACCTTCGTGGTGCAAGGATTTTAGTAATTCCCTCGTAACATACAAGAAAGGGAGATGAAAAATGAAGATTGAAATTCACTACTGTGCAGAATGAAACTACAAACCGAGGGCCGCCAGTCTGGCGGACGAAATCAAGGGAGTTTTAGGGGTCGATGCAACGCTGTTGCCCGGCGGTGGCGGGATATTCGACGTGATAGCCGACGGCGGCATGATCTATTCCAAGTTCAAAACGGGGCGATTTCCAGAACATGAGGAGATCATAAAAATACTGAAGGAATAAAAATAAGACAGCGCGTCGTTGCCGTTTAATTGAACAGCGAGCGCATTCCCCGCAACTTGTTGAGGGGAGCTTCAATCGGATACAACAGCGTCCCGGTGGAGGGACTCGCAGACAGGAAAGATACTACGTGAATCGTGACAATGACACTCACCTTAAATCGATAGGCTATGTCCTGTGGCTCTTCGGGTTTACCGGTTCCCACCGGTTCTACTACGGCAGGCCGGTCTCGGGGACCGTCTACTTTCTTACCTTCGGTCTCCTCGGTATCGGATGGCTGGTCGACCTGTTTCTGATTCCATCACTGCAGAGACGGGCGAACCTGCGGTTTTCAGAGGGGTGGATCGATTATTCGATCGCGTGGATTCTCTTGACGTTTCTGGGGCTCTTCGGGGCACACCGGTTGTACATGGGAAAGTGGTTCACGGGGATTTTGTATCTGCTGACGATGGGTATTTTCGGTCTGGGATATCTGTATGATTTCTGGACGCTGAACGATCAGATCACCGAAGCAAACAACTTTCAATGGCGCGGATATCAGGACAAGGGAGGGTGATGATGGAAAACCCTCTGATGGATGGTAGATTCCCGTTATAACCTCCGGCGAACAATTCATTACTTCGTACAGGATGCTCTGATCACTCACGAAGATTCGAATCTGTCTGGTATGAAAGCAATATCTATCCGTCGAGTGACAGGCTTAAAAGGTCGTTTTTTCAGGTGGACGGCGTTCAGGGACGTATGTATGCTGGATTTCCCCCTCGTTCCATTCCTTTGAGACATAGAGATTGCAGTAGCAGCTGCCGTACTCTTCAACGTCGGGAGCCCTGTAGACGCAGGGACAGATGATGTCACTGTCCTGCTCCCGGTCACCCGCCGCGAGTCTGCAGGGGCAGCACATGTATCCATACCTTTTTTTGTTGGTAAGCAGGGCCTCGAGGAGATCGGATACCCTTTCTGTTTCACTGTTAAAATAATATCCCTTTGGTTCCTGGACCTTTTTCAGCATCTCATAGAGTTGTTCTGCTTTCATGATAATCCCAGGGCCTCCCGTATCTCATCCTCCTTAAACCCCACGATAACCCTGTCGCCGATGATAATGGTGGGGAAAGAGCAGCGAGGGTTGTACTTTTTCAAGTCCTCGATGATTGCCCTTTGTTCTTCCCCTTTGAGAAGATCGACATCGATAAAATCGTACTTTACGTTGCAGTCACTCATAAATTTCTTGGTGGCCTTGCAGTGGCTGCAGGTGCTGAGCGTGTACAGGTTAATCTCTTTTTCAGACATTATAATATCCTTTCGGTAATGCAAAAAACCTTTACGGGATTAACGGGTTGCGTAAGCTCTACAGACTTGACGATTCCAGACTGGTGATTCATTGTAGTGGTCATGGCAAATGGAATTTCAGGGCGACCACATCGTCACCGGAACAAATGTGCATCTAAAGGGGTGCGGCATTTTTTTCAATTACGATACCTGCCTTCATCGTCGGTATGCCCATTATACATCATAACGGCCATTTTGCCATGAATTTAAGGAGAATATCCCGCTCAAGAGCGAAAGGTGCAGCGGGTTTGGTAAAACTGGACAGGGGCATAAGCGGTGAAGTGAAGTTCCCCATAAACTCTAATGCGGTGAAAAAGATTAAAAAATTCTCTTTTCCCGATTATTACTGACTTGATGCATACCTAAGCTTTGGCGGTATAAAGGGTGTCGCAGATCGGATCTCCAGCGGCCCTGGTTTTAATAATTTCCAGAGTAGTCTTGCCGTCCGTTGCCGCAAGAAAATATTCGCGATCAATCGCCATAACCGCTTCGCAGAGTTGCCTCGATGTGTTTTCCAAACCGAAAGGGCATGTTGTCCCTTGAAGATGGAACTTTTCATCGGATATGGAAACTACATTGATCGTCGTCGGGTCGAAGTTTTTCGTAAAGGCAGCGGCAATAGTCGATAGATGACAATCGGGTAGCTTACTCTTGACTTTTAGACCCAGAGCACGTCCCTGACGACCGAGAATGTTGTCGATCGAGTGTAAAATTTCATCGCCGCATTTCTCGTAGAAGGCTTTGATTAAAAGCCCCTGTGCCTCTGTTGCATTTTTGGGCAACGGATCATTGGTTTTTCCGGACATGCTTTTTCCCGCCAGTTCAAATATTTTCTTCTTTGCTTCCTAATATTGATTGATTGAGAAGGAATTGCTTTTAGACTGAAGGTGTATATGAAGAATGGCCATGTTTGTCAATGAAATAAAGGCCCAAAAAAAATAAACGCAACAAGAAATTAAACGCATGTATTTTTGATTCAACAGGCAACACGAAGGTTCATCAGAACAGTGACACCGATGGAGATCGGTCTTTCAAGGTTACAGATGGTAATGGTGATTGTTGAGTCTCATGCGTTTCTGAGTGTTTGTGAAGTCTGGTGTATTCTATCTTTGGTGCTCCTCATGGAGCAAGAAGCGGATGGGTAGTGCTTCTT
>CAZOHQ010000201.1:0-4606 GCA_964579455.1 uncultured Syntrophaceae bacterium
ACCCACGTCGAGCTTCAGCTGCAGCAGCTTGTCCTATTTCTTGACCCTCTCGGCCTCAACCACCCTCGCCACGCGCAGATCGATCTTCTGGAACTCCTCGAAGGATATTTCTTCCTTCACATCGGTAAGGAACGTTGCAGAGCCCTCGTCCGTTTTTTGATATTCCACACGAGGGAAAAGGGATGTACCGAGGGTGATAACATTGCCCATCGGAAGGCCTCCCCATGCGCCTATGCTACTGAAATCCTGGGATGCAACATCTTCTATCCCGAGCCTGCCCAGGATATCTCCGGCGGAATCGGGCATAAAGGGGGTGATCAGTACTGCTATAACGCGAATGGCCTCAAGTATATTATAGATGACGGTGCCCAGCCTCGCTTTGGCAGAGGGGTCTTTGGCCAGGATCCAGGGCTCCCGCTCAACGATGTACCGGTTTGTCAGGTTGATGAAATCCCAGATGGAGATGAGGGCCTTATGGAACTGCAGGGACCGGAAAGAGGCCTCCACCTCGGAAAAGAGACCCGCCGCCTTCGCCATCAGAGGGGCGTCATCAGGATGATCCGTGAAGGCCGGCACTTTGCCGTCGCAGTATTTCACCGCCATGGAGAGGGTCCGGCTGACCAGGTTTCCCAGATCATTCGCCAGATCGGCATTTATCCTCTGGACAAAGGCCTCTTCACTGAAGTTTGAATCAAGGCCGAAGACCATGTCCCTCATCAGAAAATAGCGAAAGGCATCCAGTCCGTACGTGTCTTTCAGGTCGAGAGGCTTCACCACTGTTCCGCGGCTTTTCGACATTTTGTTCCGGTCGATATTCCAGTACCCGTGGACGTTCAGGTGCTGATAGGGTTCTATCCCCGCCCCCTTGAGCATTGTGGGCCAGTAGATACCGTGCGGTTTGAGGATATCCTTGGCTATCAGGTGCTCAGAGACGGGCCAGAAGGTCCTGTAATTCTCACTGTCGGGATAGCCGATGCCCGTCAGATAATTGATCAGTGCGTCAAACCACACATAGGTCACATACTTCTCATCGAAGGGGAGGGTTATCCCCCAGGTCAGACGTGTTTTGGGTCTCGATATGCAGAGGTCTTCGAGCGGTTCTTTCAGAAAGGCAAGGGCCTCATTTCTGTACCTCTCCGGTCGGATAAAGTCCGGGTTATCCTGGATATGGCCGATCAGCCAGTCCTGATACTTGCTCATCCTGAAGAAGTAATTACTCTCCTTCCTGGTTTCGGGAACGGTGAGATGATCCGGGCACATACCGTCAACCAACTCGCTCTCCCGGTAGAAGCGCTCACATCCCACGCAGTAATGCCCCTCGTACTCCCCAAAATAGATGTCCCCCGCATCATACACCTTCTGCAGTATCGACCTGACTACCTCTTTATGATCCGGATCCGTTGTCCTGACAAAATAATCGTTGGTTATCGAGAGCTTCGGCCAGAGGGCCCTGAACTGTCCGCTTATTCTGTCCGCATACTCCTGAGGAGCTTCCCCGGCCTCCCTGGCTGCCTCCGCGACCTTGTCTCCATGTTCGTCGGTCCCGGTCAGGAAATAGGTTTGGTACCCTGCCATCCGGTGAAACCGCGACAGAACATCGGCCACTATGGTAGTATACGCGTGCCCTATATGCGGGGATGCATTGACGTAATATATAGGTGTCGTGACGTAAAATTTTTTCATCTCTTTCTCCGGGGATTTATTTCTGATCTAATGCCGCTGTTTTTTGGTTCTGGTCTTTCCTCTGGAGCTCATGTACAGATATCTCAATTTCTTTTCCATCACCGAGATCCACAACGACCATTTCTTCAAGGATGTTCTGTCTGATCACTTTGCCTTTTCCTTCAGGAGTGACCACACTCCTTCCGCATTTGGGCATATTCTTTTTAGCCCTCGCGTAAGTTTCATGCTCATATGCAAGACAGCACATCAGCCTGCCGCACAGACCGGATATCTTCTCCGGATTAAGCAACATGTTCTGCTCTTTGGCCATCTTGATTGATACCGGGGCAAAATTATTGAGAAAGCTGGAGCAGCAGATTTCCCTGCCGCACATACCGATACCACCACAAATGCGAGCCTCACTTCTGACCCAGATCTGTCTCAGTTCAATCCTCATCTTGTACTTTTGCACAAGGTCTTTTACCAGTTCCCTGAAATCAACCCTGTTTTCCGCAGTAAAGTAAAAGACCAGTTTGCTTTTATCGAAGTGGCTTTCGACGCCCACCAGTCTCATGGAGAGTTTTCGTTCGTTAACCCTTCCCATGCAAAATTTCTGCGCCTCTTCCTCAGTCTTCAAATTCTCTTTATGGATTTTAAGGTCATCGTCGGAGGCCCGGCGCACGACCTTCCGGAGGTTTTGGGGTAATTTGTCATGGGCGATGGCGCGAATACCATTCACAACAACCCCCATCGCCGATCCCGATTCGGTGTCGACAATAGCCATGTCTCCTTCTTTCAAAACGATGTCGGTTGCGTCAAACGAATACACCTTCCCCTTGTCTTTAAATCTGATTCCTATAATACTTTTCAGAGTACTCTGATTATGTCCCATAATCTTAGCCCTTTTCCCATGACAGACCCTTGAGCCGAAATGCCATGGATTCCAATATCAATTGCCTGTTGGCGTTTCGGTCAATGGCATCATATGCCTCACGTATAGTTTTTATATTTTGCAGAATATCGGTTCCTGCCATTTCCCTCGAAAGTTTTTTCGTGGCATCGGCAATGTCCCGGTGAATCAGTTTGTTGACATCTCGCGTTTCCTGGTACACCACTATATCTCTGTGCCATTCCCTGAATATGTCCAATCTCTGTAGGGCGGATTCCCTGTCCTTCCCGAAGCTGTCGGCAAGGAAGAACACATTCATGGGAATGCTGCCGGCTGTGGAAAGGGTTTTGATTAGATCATTTTTAAAGTCAAAAAACGATTCCTTCCGTATCTCAAGCGCCCTGCCGATACTGCCCCCTGCCGACGAGGCAATTGCCAGCGCCGATTTTTCATCTATCGACAGCCTGTCTGTAAGAAAAGAGGCGATTGTTTCCGACCGGACAGGATTAAACCGTATCTTCTGACACCGTGATATGATTGTTTGAGGCAACTTGTGGATACGAGGTGTTATCAATATAAGAACATTGGAAGGTTTCGGCTCCTCAAGGGTCTTCAGAAGGGCGTTTGCCGACGCATCGTTCATCCTGTCCGCATCTGTTATTACGAAAACTCTTTTTCTGCCCTCAAATGGTCGGAATTTTATTTGGTCCTGCAGTTCCCTGATCTTATTGATCTTTATGAAGATACCTTCGGGCTCTATGAAAACTATATCGGGATGGTTGCCGCGTTCTATCTTTAAACATGAAGGGCATCTGTCACAGGAATCGGCATTATTATCTACACAATTCAGGGCTTTTGCAAGTGTTTTAGCCGTAGTTTTTTTACCGACACCTTGTATGCCATGAAAAAGATACGCATGCGGGACACGATCACTCTTCATGGCGCCCTGCAGTACGTTTACCTGTTTGTCCTGACCATACATGTCGCTAAACGGCATAAGTCCTATCTCTTAATCAACCCCTCCAGATGCATACACACTTCCCGGTGCACCGCGGCAACATCTCCAGAAGCGTCTATTATCTTGAATCTATCAGAGTCCTCTTCAGCCAGTGCAAGATACCCGCTTCTGATTATCTCGTGAAATTTCAGATGTTCTCTCTCGAAACGGTCCTCAAGTGGAACATTTCCCGCCCTGCGCGCACGATCTGTCACCCTGTCAAGTCCCTGATCGGCGGAAATATCAAAAAGAAACGTCATATCAGGAACCAGAGATTGTGACGCAAAATCGCATATTGCCCGAACGGATTTGATATCCTCTTTTCTCCCGTAACCCTGATACGCAATAGTGGCATCAGAAAAGCGGTCACACAGGACGATTTCGCCTCTTTGCAGAGCGGGTGCTATGACCTCTTGAATATGCTGGGCCCTGTCCGCTGCAAAGAGCAACAACTCCGTTCTGCCGGACAGGGAAAGTGTGGTCCTGTCCAGCAGAATTTTTCTCAGTTCTTTCCCAACAGGAGTTCCACCCGGCTCGCCGGTCACCAGAAAAGGTGCTCCCTTTCCCTTCAGGTACTCCCCGGCCTTTTTGATCTGGGTCGTCTTCCCGGAACCTTCTATTCCTTCAAATGTAACGAATACACCCATGCCATCCGGTCTTACAAAAATAGGATAAAAAAGCCCCCGACACGTCGGGGTTGCTACTTGCCCTTTTCCGCACCGGGTTCTATGGCTTCCACCGGGCAGATGTCGGCGCAGGCACCACAATCGGTGCACGCTTCAGGGTCGATTACATACTTGTCGTCCCCCTCACTTATCGCGTCTACAGGACACTCATCCTCACAGCTTCCACAAGCAGTACACTCATCAGTAATTACATATGCCATTTTACTAAAACCTCCACGTACTCTTTAAGGGTTTGCCGTTTATACTGCTATAACCTCAACGACCCCCGTGTTTTTCTCCTTAAGGTATTTTTCGATACCCATCTTCAACGTCATCTGAGCCATTGGACAACTGCCGCAGGCTCCTTTCAGCCTTACCTTTACAATGCC
Source organism: uncultured Syntrophaceae bacterium (assembly GCA_964579455.1). Lineage (GTDB taxonomy): Bacteria > Desulfobacterota > Syntrophia > Syntrophales > UBA2210 > UBA2210. Next base: position 4,603 of record CAZOHQ010000201.1, read on the forward strand.
ATCC
>CAZOHQ010000202.1:0-4597 GCA_964579455.1 uncultured Syntrophaceae bacterium
ACCATCATTCTTTACGCCTTTGTCACTGTGAGTCTGAATAGTTTTTTGTATATACTGCCTTCGAACTCTCAGATTCCCATACCGCGATGCGGGATACCTTCAGCCCCAGCGGTATCGCATTCTTCTCCAGCTTGTCGTAGATGAATTGGGCGATATGTTCCGATGTGGGGCTGGTATTCCTGAACGGGGCACGGTCGTTGAGATACGTATGGTCAAGCTCTTCAAGGATTTCACTCACCCATCGCTTCAGGACCCGGAAATCGAGAACGAGACCATCCGTATTCAGTCCTTCGGATGCGACAGTAGCCTCAACCTTGAAATTGTGTCCGTGGAGAGCTTCGCGCTCGCTACCGATGTCGAGGGTATGCGCGGCGGAAAATGTTTTTTGTATGGAAATTTCATACATAGTATCGTATCCTTTAAAAATGCAGAGGGTTTCCCGAGAGTTTGAAAAATGAATTCGGTTTCTTCTGGAGTTCTCTTTGGTGTCGCCGCTCAGAGGTAGCGGATTATATCCGGGGCCCTTTCAATAATCAGATCCGCACCCGCCTGGCGCAGGGGTGCTGCCTTGGAGTATCCCGTCAGCACCCCTACGGTATATGCTCCCACATCCCTCCCCACGGTGATATCCATGGGATGATCCCCCACCATCGCCGCGAATTTGGGATCCGTCTCCAGAGAGCCGAGTGCCGTCAAAAGATGATCCGGGTGTGGTTTCACCCGTGTGGTATACTCCCGGGAAATGACGGCGTCACAACGGGAATCTATATCGGGGAATATCTGTCTTATTGCGTCCATACAGTTTCTTGTCACAATGCCGATCTTTATATGTCGTCTTCTGAGTTCTCTGAGCATCTCTTCCGTGCCGGTAAAGAGGGTACCCTCCTTCGCCCCCGCGATTTCTATGGCGCGTATCAACTCATGTGCCCTGAAAGAGAATTCGCCTTCCCTGCCCGGGCACCTCTCGGAGATGAGACCTCTTCCCGCCTCGATCATTTCTAAAACGTACAGGTCTTCCATCTCGTCCGGTGGGGTGCAGTAATCGCTCATGAGATTCAGAACGGCCTTGCGCATCTGGATAAAATCCACGTTCAGCTCGGCCAACGTGCCGTCAAAATCAAAGAGAACGGCTTTCAGCGGCCTCATGCATACTCCTTCAGGTATCTTTCGATCCTGTTGATCCCTTCGTCTATGTTCTCCATGGAGGTCGCATATGAAAACCTGATGTATCCTTCACAGTTTTTCCCGAAGTCAATCCCCGGCGTGACGCCGACATGGGCCTTTTCAAGGATGTCGAAGGCCGTCTCGTATGAATTCTTGGAAAAAGCCTTGATATTTCCGAGGATGTAAAACGCCCCCGTGGGTTCCACCGTGATACCGAGACCGATCTCGCGGAGGCGCCGTATGATGAATTTTCTCCGTTCGTTGAAGATATTTCTCATGCGGATCACGTCATCTCCCGCCTCCCGAAGCGCAGCTATTCCTCCCCACTGTGCAAAGGAGTTCGCAGAAATGAAGAAGTTCTGCTGAATCTTCTGCATGGGGCGTATGTACTCCTTCGGCGCGATGAGGTATCCCAGCCTCCACCCGGTCATGGCGTAGGCCTTGGAAAATCCGTTCAGTACGAAGGCGTTATCGGTGAATTCGAGGATGGTGTGCTCCTGCCCTTCATAGACAAGGCCGTGGTATATCTCATCCGAGATGACGGGGATATCGTATGACGCTATCTCGGCCATCCGTTCGGTGCTGAGGAGATTGCCGGTCGGGTTGGAGGGGGAATTGATCATGATCCCCCTTGTCCTGGGGGTGATCTTCTCACTGATCCCTTCCGCCGTGTACTGGAAGCCATTCTCTTCGGAAACGTTGACACGGGCCGGGACCCCTTCGAGAAAGTTGATGAAATTTGGGTAGCACGCATAGTGGGGGTCCGATATGATGACCTCGTCTCCCCGCTCGATCAGTGCGGAGAAGAGCAGAAACATGGCGGGAGAAGTGCCGGAGGTGACGATGATCCGGTCCGGCGAAATATCCACGCCGTATTTCGTGAAGTAGTGTTCGCAGATCGCCTCTCTCAACTCTATCAGGCCGAGGCTGTGCGTATAGTGTGTCTTCCCGTCCCTGATGGCCTTGCAACAGGCCTCGTTTATGCACTCGGGCGTATCAAAGTCCGGTTCGCCGACCTCCATGTGAATGATATCCTTACCGTCCCGTTGCATTTCCTGCGCCTTTTCAAGGATATCCATAACAATAAAAGGGGGGATTTTAGATGCTCTCTTTGTAACCATGGGTCTCTCCAATCTTTCTTTTTAGGATGAGGAAGTTACCTGTCCTGTAGAATCTTGTCAAGGAATTTGGAGTGCTTTTTGTTGCTTCCGCTAAGATAATGGGGGTGTAGCTCTCTGGTGATGATTCTTTGAGGTTGTATTTCCGGAGGTTTAAAGTCAAAGACTATTCCGAGGAACGACAGGATGATGTTAAATGTGGCCCCCCACAGGATCTCTTCTTTTCCATCATTGTCTTCATGTATCAGACAGGGGAATTTCCACTCGTCTTTCGCTTTGTCTGAGGGAGACTGGATGGAAAAGAATCCATAATTGTCTTCATTGTAAAACGCTCCCAGTGGTATTTCCACCATCTTCTCCACCTCCCGGTTGGGGGTAAAGTGCCATTCTTTTCCAACGAGTCCCACCACGGGGAAGATTGTCCTTGTAAATAGGCGAAGACTGTAGGAGGGGAGGGGGCCTAGAAACCGGACATTGAAGGGGCTGAGCCGTATCTCTTCCCACGATTCCCTTATGGCATTGGCGAGGAAGAGGGTTATGTTGTCAAACGCTACATCCCCTCTTTCCCTGGCGTATATCAGGGCATCTCTGTTCAGTAGTGAGGGGTACATGCGGACAATGAAAGATCTCAGGAAGCGATCAAGAAAGGGTTCCAGTTTTCCTCCCGGACCGCTCAGATCTCCGGACTGAGAAACAGCGGCCGATCTCTTGCTCAGCAGGAATACACATTCACTATTGTCCGTTGAGCTACCTGTTTTAAAGAAAAGAGGGATTAATACTCCGGCTTCAAGCCGTTTTCCATGTATCCCATCCTGTTCGCCGGGCCTTTTGTGATAGTTGATTTCGGCAGTTCCCAGTCGGTCTACTATATGTTTGATGATGACATCTTTGTTCATGGTGTAAGGGTACTCAGGATTGTTGGTTATGTAAAAAGTCGATTTCTTTCGCTCAGAATGTCCGGATTTGATCAGAAAAGAAACCTGTAAATTATGTCAGGAAGGATCTTCCCCCGTGTTTTCATGATAGAGGGGCTCTTTGCACTTGGCGCAGAGGGGAAGCTCCTGAAGTCTGTCTTCCGGTATGCGGTTTTTAGCTCCACAGTGGAAGCATCGCACTATGAGTTCATCCAGCAGGAACCCGCACCTGCCGCAGATAGGCCGGTCTTTCAGTCGATGCCGGAATATGCGGTTTTTTTGTCCGCATCTGAAACAACGGACAATAAAGTAATTTTTGAGCATTCGAATTCAGGTTCATGCCTGTTGATGGACAGATTTTACACCATACATCGCTTCCATATCATTGCTGTCAAGGTATGGAAATCTTTATGGTGCCGCCTCTTCCCAATATATCATGAAGGTGGACATATCCTTCAAGGTGCCCATTGCTGTCTATCGCGGCCAATGTGGTGATCTCATCTTTTTGCATGATTTCTACGGTTTGCGCCAGAGATGTTCCAAGATCAACTGTCTTGGGCTTTATTGTCATCAGTTCGTCCACGAGTTTTTCCTTGAACTCTGTTTTTTTCCTGATATGCCGCCTCAAATCGCCGTCGGTCAGGATACCGAGGAGATGATTTTCTCTGTCCGTTATAAATATGAAACCAAGATTTTTCCTGTCCATCTCTTCAATGGCTCTGAGCGCAGGCGTTCCAAGGAGTACCCTTGGAATGGTATCGCCTCCGATCATGGCATCTCTCACTTTTGCCATCAGCCTTTGTCCGAGGTGACCACCAGGATGAAATTTATAGAAGTCGCTTTGTGTAAATCCCATTTTTTTGACAAGGACAACGGCCAGGGCATCTCCCATGGCCAGTGCGGCGGTAGTGCTTGATGTGGGTGCAAGACCGAAGGGGCATGCCTCCCTGTCCACGCTTACGTTTATAACCACGTCGCTGCTTTTAGCAAGGGTTGAGTCCATATTGCCGGTAAAGGCGATAAGGGACAGCCCGATCTCCCTCACGCTCAGGATAAGTGTGTTCAATTCACTCGTTTCACCACTGTTGGATATGGCCAGCATCACATCATCTTTGGTCACGATGCCGAGATCTCCATGTAATCCCTCTACCGGATGAAGGAAGATAGCGGGTGTTCCGGTGCTTGTCAGTGTTGCCACTATCTTCTTTCCCACAAGACCTGATTTCCCTATTCCTGTAACGATTACACGTCCTTTAGCCTTATATATGATCTCGACGGCCTTGGAGAAACTGGAGTCAATTACGTCGATAAGCTTCAAGATACTTTCCGCCTCTATTTTGAGGACTTCTTTTCCCTGTTTGATTGCATCGCTCATATGAAAAATGCCTTATCCTTGATTGG
>CAZOHQ010000203.1:0-4596 GCA_964579455.1 uncultured Syntrophaceae bacterium
AGATCCATAACGATTTAGAAGACAACCATATAATTACTTTAGGATTCATGTAATCGACAACATGACGACACAATAGATACACTGCATGTAAAGCGAAAAGGGCGTATGACAGATAGTAAATCGTGGGTGGAAATCTATACTGTACGGTCGGGACGAATGAACCATTATGAGCTTTCATGTATGCCGCGATAGAGGCAAACACAATGAGAAATGATGCGGAGATAAAAACAACCTGCCTGTCTGATAGCTCTCCGAGTTTCAGGCCGTACAGATACAGGAGAGAATAGGGGACAATGATAAAAATGACAGAGTTGAAAAATCCTTCAAGATAAACCGGAACAAAAGGGGAGGATGTCCATACTATCAGTTCATATATACAGTACGAAATTGCAATAGAAATAAAATATACCGAATTTGATGAAACGTTCTTCTTGTACTGAAGAGCAAGCGGAGTGATCAAGGCCAGGATTATGTAGACCTTAAAAATCCAAACAAATCCAATGCCATTATAAAACATATAGGACGATATTATTGTCCTCACATCAAAGGGATAGTTCATTCCGACTATCAGGGATAACAGGTAGCACAACAGAAAGAAACCGGTCAAAAATATCCAGGCGGGGAGTACCAATCTGCTGAGTCGCTTTCGTAAGAAAGGTAGTGCCGATAACGTCCTGTTTTTATAAACGACGGCATAACTCAGTGCTGATGCGACTATCAAGAGGGGTGTTCCAAAATTTCTAAGCTGATTCACCCAATCCGGAGCCTCCGCATGAGCGAGCATAATGATCACTACGCCTAGAAATCTCATTAAATCTAAACTTGTGTCTCTTTCTTTCATTGCACCTCATCGGAAGCCTGATATTGAGTTGGGGTTCTTCCTCGGATGATTTATTCGCGCTGCCTTCGGGTCATCAAATCAGAGAGTGCAAACGAACGCGGCAATGTCCGACATAGGCGGGGCGAACAATTTATTAAATTTAGGAATATCAATATCTTCCAATATACTCGACGTTGCGGAATAAACTCTTTATTGACGCTTTCTGTAACGAAGAATGTGAAACTGTCTCAAAGCTGTTACGTTACAAGTTTTTCCCCCGGCAAGTAGCGCAGGTGCTGGCCCTCACCGACATCGACCGAACGCTCTGCAAGCACTTCATATCCAAGGTTTTCGTAGAATCTCCTTGACGGTAAAGAGACGCTCAATTCAATTTCCGGCGATCCTTGCGCCCGTGCCCTGCCTTCCAGTTCGCTCATTATTGCTTTCCCGTGGCCCTGACCCTGGCAGCCCGGCCTGACAAAGACTCCCTGTATCTCGTTTCCGACTAAGGCGCCCGTCGCCACTATTGAACCGGCTCTTTCGATAATCAATACTATGCCCGTCTGGGTTCGCTTTAAAATTTTCTTTTCGGAATGGTACTCTTTAAAAAACTGAACCGCGCGACCGGGATACACACCCGAATAGGAGACATCGATGGTATCGCAAATCATGCGATGGAGCGACGCAAGACCAGCATCACGGAATGGACGGATTATATGTTCTTTTCCCCCCACTTTTCTGCCTCATCACTCATTGTCAGCCGGTCTCTTTGCCCCCGTTGTCGTTGAGATAAATCTCAATTCTTTCTTTACCTTTGCCTATGTTGTTCCGCTTTAATGTAATCTCTCCGATTTCACCGGTTCTTTTCAAATGCGTTCCTCCGCAGGGAACGCACCCGAATCCTTCAACTTTCCAGTACCTCCGCTCTGCTTCTACATCACTGAAAGCACTCTCTATCTCCTTGTTCGCCTGGATAACCCTGCGGGCAGCTTCCTCCATGCCGGGAAATATTCTGGAAATATTCTCCTCCCATTTAAAGTCTATCCGGGCCTTATCCTGGGCGATATGGGCCCCGATCTTTTCAATCCCTTTCAGCGTCTGATATGCCAGTTCCAACACCACTTCCGCGGCAAAATGCAAGCGCATCAACCGATAGCGTCTTTCCCAGTCAATCGACATCTTTACACGATCCCCAGGCCGCAGGCCATGACCATCTTCTACCGTATAAATGATCTCTGTACCGTCTTTGCGGGCCTGGATAACCCGGTGAGTATCAATTGATCCATAATCACTTTCCTGGCCGCCGGAAAGCGCGTAGAAGATCGTTCGATCTACCGTAATCTCAGTATCGTTCACGCCTGTTACAGTCGTTTCAATCTCAGTCAGATACGGTTCTTCCCAGAAAATCTTTCTTGTCATATGGGTCCTCGATTACCGGAACGCTAGGATTCTTTTTCCGCTTCACCTTCCTCCGAAAAGGGAATGGTCAACTCATACGTTCCGGATCTGACAACCGCGTGCATGGGAAAAGGCGCCTTCTCAAACACTTTAAGCATGGGTTTGTTCTCGGTGAGGACATCCGCTGTGAATCCGGCGATGCCACGTCTCCTTGCTATCTTGATTAACATTTCTAGCAGAAAGGATCCGATTCCCACGTTTTGATATTTTTCATCGACAACAAACGCCACGTCTCCATATGGACGATCCTTTGAAAGCGCGTATCGTCCCTCCGCTATGATGCGTTCGACTCCTGATTCTTCAATGAGACCGACAATTGACAAGATATGCCTGTAATCGACATTTACATATTCCTGCGTTGTTATGTGCGGCATGGTCTTTATGGGGTTAAAGTAGCGGTAATAGACCGCCTGATCGGAGAAACGGTAGAAGAGCTTCCGCATGTCCTCTTCGTCCGACGGTCTTATTACGCGAAAATGGACGGAAATATTCCCCTTGAAGACATGTGTGCACGATATGTCCACAGGATAACGGTGCCCGGATTCAGCAAGATATTTCTGATCCGGATAGAGGATATTCGCCTCTTTTGCCCTGCGTACCAGTTCCCCGCGGTCGTCCGGATGCGCTATGTCGATCAGCGCAAGCGCGCGTTCACGCGTGCTTCTTCCCCTCATTGAAGCCACGCCGTATTCCGTTATGATGAGATCCAGGGACTCCCTGTTCGTAAATTGGTCGGGAAAATCTTCCACTGAAAGCAGTATGTTGGATTTTCCTTCGAGGTTTCGACTTGGCAGAGCGAAGATAGCTCTTCCACCCTTTGAAAGTGCGGCCCCCGTGAATGCCTCATGTGCCTCGCCCGAACCGGGGCTTACGTTTCCCTTGCCGACATGGAGCGAAATGTTGCCGGTCAAATCGACCTTTCGCGCCGGGAGGATCGTGATGAACCGGTCGTTACGGCCCATGCTGCCCGGATCGGTGGCTATGTCTATTCCCTGAAACTCCACGAGAGGATTGTGATCCAGCCACTTCATCAGTTCCGGTGTTCCCATGGCGTATGCGGCCACGCTTTTGTGCCTGAACAGATTTTTGTGTCTGTTTGTGACTGCTCCCGATTTTATGAGGTCCATGAGGGCGTCCGTTATCAGAAGAGAGTGGATCCCCAGATTCCGTTTACGCGCAAGGTGTTTGGCAAGTGACTCAAATAAGGGACCTATGAAAAAGGCGAGACAACTCCCATCTTCCACAATCGAGGCCACATTTGCCGCAACCTTGTCAAAGACCGGGTCAATGGGCCATCTGGGGAAATAGATAGGTGGTTCGGTGGAGTGGACAAGATAGTTGAAGTCATCCGTATGCACAACGGTGTCTCCATGTGTGCAGGGTATATGATCATTAATCTCGCCGACAACGAGGGACGCGTGTTCCATGGCATATCGCGCGACATCCACGGATACACCGAAACTGGAGAAGCCTGCTTCATCAGGAGGAGATATCTGTACAAATGCCGCGTCAACGTCGATAATGCCTGATTTAAACAACCATGGTATTCGGGAATTGCGGCTTGGAATGAAGTCCATTCTTCCGGCGGTGATTGCCTCACTGGCCACCCAGCCGGAGAAGAATGTCCTGAGGCGATATTTTCTTGAGTACCGCTCGTCGACGGGAAGGGCATCTCCAAAACTCATAAGCTGGATGAGCTCCAGATCCCGGAGGTTGTTTTCACTGGATGCCATAAGGTGTTTAACCAGCGTTCGCGGTTCTGTCACACCGGTCCCCAGAAAGATGTTCATCCCGGGCTTTATCTCGCTCAGTACCTGCTCAGGCGATACTATTTTGTCCTCCCATTGAGGGAAAATCTTATACGTCATTGTGGTTATTGCTCCTTATTCCTTAGGCTTTTTTTTGGAACCGCTGTACAGGTCATACCCGAAAAGCCTGCATTCAATATTACTGTTGTAAAAGGGGATTTTTGCCTTCGCCCTCAGCCCTACCTGTTTTGCCAGTTCCATGTTTCCCGTAAATATGTGTCCGCGGTATCCGGTACACTTCTGTTTGAAATAGTCTCCTATTCCTTTGTATACATCTTCCAGTTCTTTGATTTCTCCCATTCTCTCTCCATACTCCGGATTCAGCATTATAACCCCCGTGCCTTTCGGGACCGGTGTGTCAGAGAAGTCGCAGACTCCGAACTCTATGAGGTGTTGCACGCCGGCGGCGGCAGCGTTGCTTTGAGCTGCTTCGATTGCCTTTGGATTTATGTCCGTGGCGACTATTCTCCCTGTTGGTGAACTCTGTATTTTTTCAGCGAGTCCCTTCAT
>CAZOHQ010000204.1:0-4574 GCA_964579455.1 uncultured Syntrophaceae bacterium
GTCCCTCGCCCGGCCCAGCCACCATATCATCAACAAGGCCATCGAATGGGTTGCTCCAGCCGGGGTTGCTGAGCCATGATGTTACAAGGCCTCCGCCAAGAACCAGTCTCGCGTCCGGGCACAGCTTTCGTATGAGACCGATCATGGAAAAGGTCGGTATGGCCTGACTCAGATAGTTCAGCGAAATTCCAATAATGGAAGGTTCTTCATCTTCGAAGAGATCCGACAGTCGTTCCATATAATACTCGTAAAAGGGACTCCTCTCCGGTTGTTCCGATGCCCGGATGAGATCAACACTTCTGAGAGGCGAGAGGGTGAGATCCTGATAATTTGCGAGGCTTAGATGGACGCCGTGGGAGCGGGCGACCCGATCGAGAATACGGTCTATATCGTTTACCGCCCGCCCGTAGCGATCTATATTTTTGTAGAGATCCGGGTGCCGAAGCGCGGAAAGATTTGAATCCAGATGTCGCGATGCCCGCCTGGACCACGTGTCATCGGCCTCGACGGGACATTTCAGAAGCCGCATCAGGCCTTCGAGATTGGCATCCAGTACGCGGCAGCGAACGTTATGTTTCACCAGCATCCCCAGGAGTTTTGCAATTCCAGCGGGCGGTTCGCAGGGTCTTACGACTGGAGGATTAATCAAAAGCATAGCAAAAATCCCGAGATTCTCATGCAAACCTTCTCTCATGGTATGATATCATATGGTTCATCCGATTTAAGTACTGTTTGATTGAAAAAGAGGAAATGAAAACATCTCCATGCGTTTTCTTTACCATGAATTCGCTTTTATTGGGTATAGATATCTGCTATCTTCTGTTTCTGATAAAAACCTCCTTTGTTTTGTTACGAAAAATGAGTGTCCTGGTCTCCTGATGGTAAGTGATGCAGAGAGGAACTCTTATGGAAAGACAGAGCATACGTCGGCGTATCGTATTCCCCATTGTCATAATTCTCGTAGGCATGATCATAGGGCTCAATCTCTATGATTATGCGCGGACCATCGAGGGCAGGGACCTGCACGCATTCGTGGTCAATCTTTCGATAATTCTCATGATCCTGAGTATCTGGATGGGGGCGATGATTGCCAACACCATCGCCTATTTCCGAGGGGCCAGTTTCCCCGAGCGCTTCCTGGTGAGCATGGTTACACCGGTGGCATTCCTCTTGAAGCAGTGGCTGGGAATCTGGGGTATCTTCTCGGTTGGTGAGTTTTTCTTTTTGCTCCTTCACCATGTTATCCTGTCGGCCGTCGTCATCAATCTCATCGGCATGGGGCTCTCTGAACTGTGGTGCCGGATTATTCACCGCATAAAGAGCCGCGATCCGGCAGTCAAGCTGTTCCAGGTCGGAAACGTGGCGGTGCTCTTTCTGGGTTGCGGAATGCTTACCCTCATGTTCTGGCATTTCGGACATTTTTACTACTATCTGTTTATGGATACGTATATCAAGCTGTTCCTGTAAACGTCAGGCTTTCATGCAATTACACGCAAGGAGCTTTCTATGAATGCTGATAAACCTTCATTGTTCAATGAACCGGTAACACGCCGGCAGGCAGTTAAAACAATCGGGACAACGGTCGCGGCAGGCCTTGTCGGTTTGAATTTCCCCGGTATTATTTCAGCCGGGGGCAGGATGCCCAATATAATCTTTATTCTCACGGACGATCATCGCTGGGACGCCTTCGGCTGTATGGATCATCCCTTCCTCAAAACCCCCAATCTGGACAGAATTGCCGGGGAAGGCGTGATGTTCGAAAACAGCTTCTGTACAACTTCTCTGTGCAGTCCATCCAGGGCCAGTTTTCTGACCGGGCAGTACGCGCATACCCACGGGGTTAAGACCAACCATACTCCCTGGGATGAAAAGAACATCACCTTTATTGAGCATTTGAAACAGGCCGGCTACGACACCGCGTTTATCGGGAAGTGGCACATGCCCGGAAAAGGCCTGCCCCGGGTACGTGGCCTGGATCACTTTATCACCTTTACCAGCCAGGGGGGGCAGGGTGTGTACTATGACTGTCCGCTCTATATCGATGGTGTTCATACCGAGAGAAAGGGCAGGTACATTACCGAAGACCTTACCGATCTGGCATTACAATGGATCGGGCGGCCGAGGAAGAACCCCTTCTGCCTCTATCTCTCGCACAAGGCAGCTCATTTCGGATTTGCGCCTCCCAAACATCTGGACGGTATGTACAAGGGGATCGATCTGCATCTGCCGCCGGAGGCGGACGATCTGATCCCCATAACGAACCGCCATCTCTTTGTCGGAGCTCCGGCTCCGTTGAGTTTCCTCTACCGCAGATACTGTGAGACCGTGGTCTCGGTTGATGAACAGGTGGGTAGAGTCCTCAAAAAGCTCGATGCAATGGGTATGGCTGACGATACGATACTGATCTATGCCGGGGACAACGGGCACTTCTTTGGCGAGCATGGCCTGTATGACAAGCGGCTGGCGTACGAAGAGTCGATCCGTATTCCGTTCTTCGTCAGGTATCCCGGGTTGATTCCCGACCCCGGCCGCAGAGCGCGCCAGATGGCCCTGAATATCGATCTGGCGCCGACACTGCTGGATCTCATCGGCCGGAAGATCCCGCCAGGTATGCAGGGGCGGAGTCTTGTGCCGATCCTCAGATCGAAGGGTGCCACCGGGAGGAAGGCATGGCTCTACGAACACTACCCGGTGTATCCAATTCCCATTCCGGGAATTGCGGCAGTGCGTACCGATACGCATAAGTACATAACGTATCAGAATAATATTCGGCCGCCGGAGCTGTTTGATATGGTCTCTGATCCCAAAGAAAGACATAATCTGATTGGTACGCCCCGGGGCACGGAACTTCTGACCCGGCTGGAGGGCGAACTGGAACGGATGAAGACAGCTACCGGGTATCTTCAGGAGTGATCGACCAGGAGTTGAAGGGTTCCCGACCCCTGCAACAAAGCATGACGAAATGGTCAGTATGTGAAACGCAGCAGACAGGCGTTCCTGTAATCTCTTCTACAGATCCTTGACCCTTCTCGCCTTCATGAGATTTTTCCAGAACGGTTTGTACAGGAAACTTTCCTCACCCAGCCCGCACAGTTGTTCGTACATTGGTTTGGTGACCGTGAAGGCAAGCAGATCCGGGCCTATATATTGGCGCATCGCGATGTCCGTCGCGCCAATGGCGGCCTGCGGAATGTTCAAATCCTCAAACAGCGCCACCAGCTGTGTGCATCCCGCCCCAAACGGTGCTATCACCGGCGGCGGGTCACCCGGCGCGCTGTTGTATTGAGCGCCCAGCATGAGCAGCCCCAGTTGATCGGGATTCACATAGAATGTGACGGTCTTGAGATATTCGTACTGATCCTCACGCAGCGGGCCGATGAGGAGATGGGGGTGTTCCTGCTTGTAGCCCTCCTGGTAATCCAGCCACTGATTCATCAGATGGTGTGATGCCTTCAGCCCTTCGTCATCAACCAGAAAGGTGACAAAATCCTCCCGCGACCGTGCCACCACGCCGCAGAGCCAGTAACCGGCCCCGCCACAGCCGAAGTTCTCCTTTGTAATGTGCAGTGTTTTCCCGCGGAGCCACTGTTTGTAAAAGGCGAACGTGCAGGCCCGCACGCCCGGCTTGGGCATCACCAACGGCTCGAATGGAGCTGTATCAGGCGCGTCGTAAAATCCTATGAGGGGAATCTTCAGTCCAATCTTCTCAAGCAGGTTTTTCGAATCGGGTTGCATACCAACCTCCCGTCTTGCTGAGCGCCGGAGAGCCGGCCGGTTAACCGGGAAAACACAGTAAAGTGTAACGATACTTCATGTTGTCCCGGTTGAATGTGTTTAGATATCGTCACCATCACCGACAGGGAGCTCCAGCAACGGGACGCTCTGAACAGCGCTCCCCGCGATTCCCTTGACGGAGTTGTACATATGATTCGTATTCAAGAGCACCTTTTGTATCTGCTTTTCTCTCTTTTTCCAGATACCGGTCATGGCCCTCTTCTCTGATTCCAGGTCTATGTGCATTTGCGTGAAGCCTTCCACGATAGCCTCTACCTGAAGCCGGAATTCATTGCCTGTCAGGTAGTCATAGATCATCCCCATTTTGTCGCCCTTATTCTCCTGAATGGCCACTGCGTTACTTAATCTGACCACGGAATCCCTGAGAACGACGCACAGGCCCCTGAATTCTTCGAATGTGCATACCCATATTCCGTCTTTCAGTCCCATGCGCTCCATGTCGGCCGGCATGGATTCGGTGACCAGAACGCCGATATCGGCGCCTCTTTCCCGGATATCGTTTCTAAACTTTTCTATCCAGCCAGGCTGGAACCCCTTTGTTCGCTTACTTTCGTAGTAAATCGTTCCGCAATTTTGCCTGGTTCGTGTGTTGACAATCTGCAGGCAGTCAGCGCCTTTTGCTCCCTTTTTTATTTCTTCAATGGTATCCAACGGGAAAGTGCTGCCAAGCCATTCCTCGATTGCCAGTTCCTGCACCTCGCCCTGCAGCTGCGTTGAGCCCTGCTCGGCTTTTCTCTGCGCCTCTTTCAGCTTCTCATTGAGCTGCGCAATAACATTTT
>CAZOHQ010000205.1:0-1066 GCA_964579455.1 uncultured Syntrophaceae bacterium
GTTCTACAACGACATATCCGGACGGAACCCTGTTGTAGTACACATCGTTGTAATAGTAATATTCGACTCCCCCGCTTCGAAACATTATGTACCCCTGGGGCAATCGCGCAACAGCAGCTCCGAGCGGCGGCTTTGTTACGACATACCCGTCAGGAAGTTTTTTATAGTAAATCCCTCTGTTATAATAATATTCCATGCCCGCAATGGCCAGCAACGTGAAGCCCAGGGGCAGAATAGGCGAGATGCGTACGTGATGGCGAGGAGTGTGGTATCTTGTTGCCGGCCTTGGTACCGGCGTATACGGACGTTTTCGAGCGGCCCAGGCGCTGTCTGTCAGGATAGAGGCACAGAAAAGGACCGCGAGGCCTATCGCAAAAAATCTATAGACAGATTTCGATTTTCTTTCCATTGTTTCATTCTCCCTTCCTTGGTAATGGTCAATATTCGTAGTGTACCGGAATAGATCTGGTACAGGAATCAATAAAATGAATCGGCTAAAAAATCAAGCACTGTTAATGCACATTCATTTTTCATCTTTCAGGCTCGCCCGTTTGATGACATCCGTTCCGAACTTATCGGTTATGGTGTCGATTGCCTCTTCCAGCTTTTCCCAGTTGGAGTTCTCCGGATCATCTCGCCCAAAGATGTCCACCTGCACAGGGGCTGTTTCGGAAACAAGATTAGACACTCCGACACCGATAAGCCTCGCCTTCTTCAGCATTCGGTAATTCTCAAGTAGTCGAAAGGCTTCCCTGATAATAATCTCGGAAGATTGTGTCGGGTCTTCAATGGTGGCGCTTCTGGTAATCTGCTTGAAATCCGAGTGTTTTATCTTAATGCTGATAGTCCGTGCCCTGACGTCCAGTTTCCTCAGCTCTCTCGCAATCCTCTCCGCCTGCTTCAGAATATATTTTTTAAGCGCCTGTTTATCATCGGTATCCCTGAGAAGTGTCTCTTCCGTGCTGACCGATTTTGTTTTTGAAACAGGCGTCACCACCGACCGGTCGATGCCGTTGGCAAGGTCCATGAGTCTGCCGCCGAATGTACCGAACTTTTTTATCAGCAG
>CAZOHQ010000205.1:1197-1491 GCA_964579455.1 uncultured Syntrophaceae bacterium
ACGCGCCGCCCCCAGTGAACAGCTCAGGTTCAACCGTTCCCGTACCCTTTGCTTGATACTGACGGAAATTTCATGTATTCCGCCGAAGAGTCTCTCACAACCCGCGATATCAACAAAGGCCTCATCGATGGAAACGGGCTCAACGAGTGGAGAAAATTCGCGAAGGATGGACATGATCTTTCCGGACAATTCTTTGTAGCGACCCATCCGGGGTGGAAGAAAGATCGCTTCGGGGCACTTTTCCCGGGCCTGAAAGTTCGGCATGGCGGAATGAACTCCAAACTTTCTCGCCTC
>CAZOHQ010000205.1:1545-4550 GCA_964579455.1 uncultured Syntrophaceae bacterium
AAGCTCTTCAACCGAAGCAAAGAAGGCATCCATATCTATGTGGAGAATCATATACGGTATGTCCCTATTTCATCCGTTCCATGACGGCGGACATGGTGTCACCGGCGCCGGCGTTTACGACCACGGTCGCACTGTGATCCATAGGGGTTTCCTCCCGGTTGATAATGACGAGAGGAGCCCCTCCCTCAAGTGCGAAGATGGGCATGTAGGCCGCCGGGTAGACCACCAGTGACGAGCCGATCACAATAAATAAATCGCATTTTCTGGCGCGTTCCTCCGCCTCCCTCGTTTCTTTAACCGGCATTGCCTGTCCGAACGATATGGTTGCCGCTTTCAGCAATCCGCCGCATTCGTCGCAGCGCGGGTCCTCGTCTCCCCCATCAATCCACCCCAGGATTTCTTCAAAGGACCACCGTTTATCGCACTCGAGGCAGGTTACCTGCGTCGCCGTACCATGCAATTCAATCACTGTATCTTCAGAACTGCCCGCTTTCTGATGCAGGCCATCGATATTCTGTGTGATAATGCAATCGAGCTTTCCCATCCTTTCAAGCTCCACCAGGGCATAATGGGCGGCGTTGGGTTCAATCTCCCACACCTTCATTCCGCGGTACCGCAACCAGGTCATTCTGCGGACTTCCGGATCGACAAGATATTTATCATAGGTAAAGTCGGCAGGATTGAACTTTGCCCAGATTCCCGTGGGACTTCGAAAGTCGGGGATGCCCGATTCAGTGCTGATACCCGCTCCTGTAAAGACCACTATCTTTCCCGCCCCTGCGATAAGATCGGCTATTTCATCATATGTTTCATTCATTATCCTCTCCCTGTAATGTGGGGACAGCTGTGTGTCCGCTATTGCATCCCTGTTATTTCCGCAACTGCTCCGGATGAGCCAGAGGGATACTCTGTTTACTGTGTCGAACGCAACGTCAGCGTGTTTTTTGTGTGCTCCTTGATTGCCCTGTCACTGAACCACCAGTAGCGTTTTTCACCGTTCATGAAGGGCTTGATCTGATCGGTGCTGTGCGGGTCGAACTGACGCCCGGTAATGCCTCCCGGCAGCACCGCCAGGATCTTATCCGGATCGCCTAAATTCGCCACCATCCTGAGAGAAGCGGAGACGGTAACGTTAAAGGGCTTATTAAAGTCGTACAGGCCGCGGTACAGCGTTTCTCCTGAGCCCGCAGCCGGATGTAATCCTCCGCCCAGCCACTCTTTCCCGATCCCGGATCGCCTGATGGGACTAAGCAACTCATGCACATGTACCTTCCCCCACAGCCATCCGGCCGGATCATCTCCCAGTGCCGGCCGAAGTTTTTTGAGAACATTCAGGGCGGCCTGATGAAAAAGATCGTCCCGCCCTTCCCTTCTGTCAGCGGTATTGACATTATCAAACCAGGAAGAATTCCCCTCGATCACCATTTTTTGAAGCCGTTCTTCCCAGAAATACCAGTTTCCCAGCATCTCCCGGGCCAGTTCGTCTCCCAGTTCGTCGCTATACACCAGCAGGGCGAATTCGCCATAGACGGTCTGGAATATGGTGGGAGCGGCGCTCTCCGGTGAATCGACATAGTCCCAGTCTGTCAGTATCTCTCCCAGAGCTCCGGTGTCGTCATGGCCGGTCAGCGCCCGGGCCATGACCGGTGCGATCTCTTTTGCCATGAGATTGACCGCGTCTCTCTGATACTTCCAGTGGTCGTCCACGGATTTTTCCCCTGGTCTGTCCATCAGTTCGATCAGTCTCCGGTATCGATACGAAGGAGACGCCCAGGAGGTATAGTACCAGGGGTAATCCTTCCCCACGGTCATGTGATTGCAGGTGCCGACCCATCCCCGGTCGGGGTTGACGGCATGCGGCATATCCTCCCAGGGGATCCAGCCGGTCCAGTTATCCTGAGCATCGTGAACCGTATATGGTATCAGACCTCCCCTCTGGGTACGGATAGGAACCCTGCCCGTTGTCTGCCACCCGAAATCTCCCTGGTTGTCGGCGAAAACAAAATTCAGGGCGACCTGGGTTACATCCCTCAGGGCCCGGCGAATCTCCGATACCGTTCCGGCCGTCAGTAATTGTTCAAAACCAATGGTAGGGGCCATGGTCTCAAAGCTCGACCAGCGCACCGTTATGACCTTGTCCGTTCTCAGACCGGGCACGATACCCGAAATAACGGGCCCTCTTTTCGTGAGCCTGATTTTGATCTCCTCTTTCCGGAATCCGCCGGGCGCCGCCTTGTCTTTTATCTTGAGTGTTTCCTCAATCACTTCGAATGGCAGGGAACGGACGCCCTCGAGGTAGTTATCCGGGTTGCCCGGATCCACCGTTTCGACATACAGATCCTGCGTATCGCTGTAGGCATTTGTCACGCCGATGGCAAAGTCGCCGGTCCGGCCGATGACCATCCCGCCTATGCCGGGAACGGTTACTCCCACGGATCGTGTCGTGGGGGTTATAAGACCGCACGGGTACCAGGGGCTCGGCAGCATCGTGGTGTTCAGATGCGGATCATTGGCAACGACAGGTTTTTCGCCTGTAGAGAGCTGTGCGCTCGTGGCCCAGTTGTTGCTTCCGATCTGCAAAGAACGGTCACGAAAATAGGAAAGCATGGTTTTGTCAAATGAGATACCCAAGCAGGCGATCTCAAGGGATATATTCGTGGTATCCATCTTTGTCCGGACGGTGTCGTCAGGATTGATGGTGAGGGGGAAGATTTCAGCGGCCCTGACCGGTCCCACTTTTTCAATCAGCATCCGGGCTATCATCTCACAGCCGGCATTGCCCGCGCTGTTCCACCCCATGTAATAGAGGATGGTCAATGAATCCGTAATGGTCCATAGCGTGGGCCGTAACCCGGCCAGTTTGAATTCCAGATGTATGTTGCCGGGTCTCGTGTTGATGAAGGCATTGACGCCATCCACATATTTCTGGAGATAATTCCGCGTCTCATCGCTGAGCAATGCAGCGTGTTTCTCCGCGTTGCGATGGAAGCCCAGCGTTCTCATCC
>CAZOHQ010000206.1:0-4545 GCA_964579455.1 uncultured Syntrophaceae bacterium
CCACCTGATCGGCAATCTCCTTGATATCTCTGAACTGAGGAACCACAACCGGACTGACGAAGGAGCCTATCTGCATTTCCCTGAGGCCGCTTTCGGCAAGTCGTTTAATAAGGGTAACCTTCTGCTCAGTTTTGACGAATTCCGGGAGATTTTGCAGGCCGTCTCGAGGACCGACCTCGACAATCTCGACGCTGTCATGCGGGATGATCATGTTGCTCCTCCTGGTTTTAGAAATGCTGCCCATGATAACGTAGAGATACCACAAAAGAGCCTTACATTGCTACAACAAGCTGATATACTCAGGAATATTTCAGGGACCTGTCACTCTCACGGAGTATCGCACCATACACGGATGGCCTCTTGAAACAATGGTACGATGTAATGATTGCACCTTGATAAATGCCGTAAAATTCATGCAAAAAGTTGCATTTTATTGGATTATCTACTATTCATGATGTCATGACAGCTTCAAGGGGATAGAAAAATGATTTTACTTGTTGAAAAACTTCGATCTGATGTTGCGGAAGGTTTTGCCGGTGTTTTTTTTGATATTGACGATACCTTTACAACCGGTGGCAGGATTCCTGCCTGTGCCTTTGATGAACTGTGGAGGTTGAAGGAATGCGGTATGAAGGTAGTGCCGATAACCGGCAGACCCGCCGGATGGTGCGATCATATTGCCAGGATGTGGCCGGTGGACGGTGTTGTCGGAGAAAATGGAGCCCTGTATTTCTGGCTTGATGAGAAAGAGAGAAAGCTGAAAAAGGTATTTCTTGATTCGCAGGAGACAAGAGAGGCCAACCGCAAGCGACTGTTGCGTATCGGCGAGGAAATACTCGCGAGAGTTCCGGGAACGGCAATCGCCAGTGATCAGCTTTACCGGGAGGCGGATCTTGCTGTGGACTACTGCGAGGATGTGGTTCCGCTGAGTACGGAAGATGTGGAGGAGATTTGCCGGATATTCAGGAGACATGGAGCGACATGCAAGGTGTCTTCGATTCATGTGAACGGATGGTTCGGCAGGTATGACAAGCTGGGTATGACAAAGAGGTTTGTTCGGGAACGTTGGGGAATGGATCTGGATGATACCAAAGAACGCTTTCTGTTTTGCGGCGATTCACCCAACGACGAACCCATGTTCAGATATTTTCCTCATTCCGCGGGGGTTGGAAATGTGCTTCGTTTTGCGGATCAGATGAAATACCTGCCTGAATTTGTGGCAAGCCGGGATGGCGGTGAGGGCTTCGCCGAAATTATGGGAGTCATACTTGAGGGCAGAAAAAGTACAAATGGTTTGTCAATAGATTGAAGCCGTGCTCTTTGCGTCAAAGACACTAAGGTGCTTAAGATTCAGGGCTATTTTTATTTCTTCTCCAACACGTATGATTCTTCTTCCCTCACTCCTGGCTATCAGCTTTACGCCCTGAATATCCATGTGCATGTTTGTTTCTCCGCCCAGGGGTTCAACGACCTCGACGACACCTTTAACTTTCCATTCTTCCGGCAGATTACCATGGTCGCCGTTGTCGATAGTCAGGTCTTCAGTGCGAAGCCCCATGACTACTTCCATGCCGTTCCTGATTTTGCTGTCCGGTTTTTCGGGAATGGGGATCTTCAAACCTCCGGAAAAATCGAGCTCTAACTTTTCTCCTGAGCCTCCGATTTTGGCGGGTATCAGGTTCATGGGCGGACTGCCGATGAAACCTGCCACGAATATATTTGACGGTTTTTCGAACAGTTCTATCGGTCCACCTACCTGCTCGATGTATCCATCGTTCATCACAACGATTCTGTCGGCCAGGGTCATGGCCTCCACCTGATCATGAGTCACATATATGATTGTGGACTGTACCTTCCGGTGCAGGAGTTTCATCTCTGTCCGCATTTGTGTCCGCAGCTTGGCATCCAGATTGGAAAGGGGTTCATCAAAGAGGAAGATGGATGGTTTCCTGACCATGGCCCTTCCCATGGCAACCCGCTGACGCTGGCCACCGGAAAGTTCGAATGGTTTTCTGTGAAGCAGTTCCTCCAACTCCAGCATATCAGCGATTTCCTTCACGCGTTTTTCGATTTCATCTTTTGGAGTTTTATTGATCTTCAGACCGAAGGACATGTTGTCGAACACGTTCATGTGAGGGTACAGCGCATAGTTCTGGAACACCATGGCAATTCCCCGGTCCTTGGGGGCCACGTCATTCACAACCTCTCCGCCGATCAGAATTTCACCCTCTGTGATCTTTTCCAGGCCGGCAATCATTCGCAGTATTGTGGATTTGCCGCATCCGGAGGGTCCCACGAGGACGACGAACTCGTTACTTTCTATCTCAAGATCGACGCCGTGGACGACTTCCACCTTGCCAAATCTCTTTACCACATTTTTCAGGGTTACATTTGACATAACAACAACCTTTCATTCTTTTCGCGAGGCTGACTCAGATCGAGAGGCATTTTGGATGGTTGCCAACACCTTCAAAGACCTACGTCTAATAGTACAAACAGAAAGTTTCGTCAAGGAATAGGTGCCGTTATTTTTCAGGGGTTTTTGATACAATTAAAAAAAGTAGGTGTTGTTGGAACTTAATCCTTGACTCAGCTTTTATTTGTCTTTAGACTGATTGAAGACCGGGGAGGGGAAAGGAACGATAGCCCGGGCATGTTAATCAAATACATTTATGGGATAGGAGGCGTTATTATGAAGGTACGTAAGCTTTTGATGGTCATTGCTGTTGCGGCATCGCTGGTTTTCCTGGCCGGTCAGGTGATGGCTGAACCGATCACCATTAACTGGTGGCACGCGATGAAGGGAGCCAGAGGCGAGGTTGTAGATACCATGATAAAAGCCTTTAATGATTCCCAGTCCGATTATGTAGTGGTCGGTACCTACAAGGGAAATTATGACGAGA
Source organism: uncultured Syntrophaceae bacterium (assembly GCA_964579455.1). Taxonomy (GTDB): domain Bacteria; phylum Desulfobacterota; class Syntrophia; order Syntrophales; family UBA2210; genus UBA2210. The sequence continues at coordinate 2,904 of CAZOHQ010000206.1, forward strand.
CGGTCAACGCCGGAGTGGCGGCCTACCGGGCAAAGAAACAGCCACACATCCTCCAGTCCTTCGAGGTAGGCACCCAGACGATGATGCGCTCCGGCGCGATATACCCCGGTTACAAGCTTATGAATGATGCGGGATACAACATCGACTGGAAGGGGTATCTCCAGCCGGTCCTCTCCTATTATATGAACGCTAATGGCGATTTGATGTCTCTGCCCTTCAATTCATCTACCCCTGTCATGTATTACAATGTCGACCTATTCAAAAAAGCCGGTATTCCGATGCTTGACAAAACAACACCTGTCACATGGGATGCACTGGGTGAGATTACGGCGAAACTGGTAAAATCCGGCGTAAAAGGTGGGCTGACATGCGGCTGGCAGTCATGGACCCAGGTGGAAAATTACAGCGCAATGCACAATATTGCTTTCGCCTCAAAGGCGAATGGGTACCAGGGCCTTGATTGTGAACTCCTTATCAACAATCCAACGGTCGTCAAGCATATAGCCATGCTCAAAGATTGGATGAAAGACGGGCGCTTCTTCTACGGCGGCCAGAAGTTCCAGGGGCCGAAGGCCGAGTTTATCGCCCAGAACGCCGCCCTCTACATCGATTCCATCAGCGCTATCGCAAAGCTTCAGGCTGGCGTCAAAGACTTCAAGTGGGACGTCGCGCCCATGCCCGTGGAAGCTTGGATGAAAGATCCCCAGAACAGCATCATCGGCGGAGCTTCTCTATGGGTATTCACTGGACACAACAAGAAGGATTACAAGGGCGTGGCGGCATTTCTGAAACACTTGGGTAAATCTGAAATGCAGATATACTGGCACAAAAATACGGGATATTTCCCCATCACACTCGGTGCCTATGATCAATTAAAGAAAGAAGGCTATTACAAAGAAAATCCCTATCAGGAAGTGGGCATCAAACAGCTGACGCGCCGGGACCCGAACGAGGTTTCACGTGGTCTGCGTCTCGGTTATTTCATCCAGATCCGAAATATCATCAATGAAGAACTGGAACTTGTCTGGAATGATAGCAAGACGCCGCAGGAAGCCATGGATAACGCTGTGAAAAGGAGCAACCAGCAACTGCGGGAATTTGAAAAGATCTATAAATAGACAGCCTTTTTAGAAATCCAATATGGGCAACGCTTCCCCTGCTTATGGGGGGAAGCGTTGTTTTGTGAACAGCGAAACAATGATAAAAAGATCCATCTTTTCCTCAAGGGTACTTCCATACCTGTTAATATTTCCACAGATCGTGGTGACGCTCACCTTTTTCTACTGGCCTGCCATTCAGGGCCTGATGCAGTCGGTCATGCGAAGCGATCCGTTCGGTCAACACAGCACCTTCATCTGGTTTACGAACTTTACAGCACTCTTTACCGATCCACTCTATCTCAAATCCATAGGAATTACGATTTTCTTCAGTGCGTCTGTCGCCACAGTATCCATATCCACCGGTCTTTTTATCGCCACAATGGCCAACCGCGCTCTAAAGGCAAAGGCCGTGGTCAGAACCATGCTTATCTGGCCCTATGCCGTGGCTCCGGCCATTTCGGGTATCCTGTGGCTCTTTCTGCTTCACCCTTCATACGGGGTTGTCGCTCTCGGGATCAAACGCTGGTTCGGTGTTGACTGGA
>CAZOHQ010000207.1:0-4505 GCA_964579455.1 uncultured Syntrophaceae bacterium
GCGGTATCAATGTTTACGCGGCCTACAGACCGCATTTTTCAGGACGGACTAAGTAACTGTCTCAAGAAGCAATTAAATAACTTCTGCTGTCTTCACTTTTGCCATTTTCTTCCCTTGATAATAAAAAAAACGATCACTCTAAAATAAACTGTTGTTCAACCCTCAAGCGAGAGAAATGTGCTTTGATCTGGTTATCCTTTCGTTTTGTTGCCTGGTGCGACAGAAGCGGCATAATCGCGAAAGGCCGCCTGGGTTGTATACTGATAACTAAACCCCAGATCTTTCTTCAGCTTGCCATTTTCGGCCCACCAGGGATAGCGGAGCATGTTCATCGTGGGGCTGGGGAATTCGCTGATGGAGGTCAACCTCAGACTCCAGGCGATTTTGTTGAGAAAGTACATGAGGGCAAACGGCAGGGAAATTTTCGTATTCCCGAGCAGCCGGATCATCTCGTCGAATGTTATCAGGCCGTCACCGGCAACATTATAAACGCCTCCTCTTCTTTTCTGCAAAAGAAGAATCATGGCTCTGATGAGATCGTCCTCATGGGCATACTGCAGGGGCTGCGTCTTCACGGGAAGAAACACGAACCGTTTCCGGAGATATCTCGCCAGCGGATTATCGAATGCCGGTCCGACAACGAAGCAGGCTCGGAGAATGGTCAGCACTGTATCCGGATAATTCCCGGGAAGATCAAGTTCTCCAAATATCTTCTCGATTTCCTTTTTCGTTTTGCTGTAGACCAGATCATCATTCCCCCTAAGCGGGCTATCTTCCGTCAGGGGGCAAAGATTGTCCGGATGAAAACCGTATGCAGTTGTTGAACTTGTATAGAGAAACTGCTTGACACCTACCTTCAGGGAAGAAAACAGGACATTTCTGGTTCCGTTAATATTGATATCCTCCATGAGTTTAGTGTCATGGATCGGGGGCAAAACAAAGGCCGTATGGACAACCGTGTCAACCTTGTGCTGCCAGAGCAGATCGGAAAGCGACTCCCGGACATCGCGCTTGATGAAATGAAAATTCTGTGCACCTCCCGTCGGCGGTCGGATATCAATGCCGATGATGGACCGAACCTCCGGACACGCACCCAATGCGCCGATAAGCTTTTGCGCGATGTATCCTGATGCCCCGGTAACAAGAATCGATTCCATTTCTTTTTCCTTATGGCTCTTCTTGTTTTTGTTCTGGTGATAATAGTATTTTCTATTTAGTCTCTTGTCATTTCAGAACCCAGAAAGAGATCTGATCCGCGAGACGTCGGGGAACAAAGCGCAGCAAAACGTAATGAATAAACCAGTTACGCAGCCCCGGGATATAAACGGTCTTCCCTTTTCTGAAGGCACGGAGTCCTTTGCGCGCAATATCTTCGGGAGAGCTCAGTCCGCAGATAAGATACCATCGCAGATGCGCCGGGAAATCCTCTCCCTTCAGCATAGGTGTGTCGGTATAGGAAGGGTTCAGCGTGCAGACAGAAACGCCCGTTCCCTTGAGTTCCTGATTGACTGCCTCGCTGAAGTTCTGGATAAAGGCCTTGGTTGCGCCATAAACAGCTTGGTGGACCGACGGTTGAAATGCGGAAACGGAGGACACGTTCAGTATCCGACCTTCCCCTCTTTTGACCATGTCGCCGGCAAAAAGATGGGTCAGGCGGAAATAGGCAATAATGTTTACTTTGATAAGCATTTCCTGTCTGTCCAACGCAAGACGGTGAAAGTCTCCATAAGCCATCAAACCGGCATTGTTCACGAGGACGTGGATGAACTCCCCGGTACTGGCGATTTCCTCATGGATTGTCTCCGGCCCTCTTTCGGCGGCAAGATCGACGGGATAGGTATAAACCCGGACGCCGTACCGGCGTTTCAGATCTTCCGCCCAGGCCGACAGAACGGGGGATTCCGCAGGATGGCATCCCAGAAACAGATGCGCCCCCTCTTTTGCAAAGGCCTCGGAAAGAACCTTGCCGATGCCGGAAGACGCCCCCGTAATCAGGACATTCTTATCCGTAAGAGAGATCATTCTTCCTCCTGTTTTCACTCGATCCCGCAGAGACGGGGATATCCCCTAGCGACAGGCTTATCGGTCAAAGTCGCCGGGAAACCAATGCATATGGTTGTTGCTATTTCGTCGTAAGGCCAGACAAGGCCAATCCGTTTTTTAAGCCGTGGATTGAGATTCACAGGTTCCGCCCCGAAACCGGAGTAACAGGTTCCCAGTACGTCGCACATTTTTTTTGAATTCTCAAATACAGCCATGCCACTTCCTACTTCTTTTGAATTTGGTCCAATGGCAGCAATGCATTCGCAGATTACGCATGATTAAATAATATCACCACTTCCCATACCCTTTATTAAGCCGGTGATGGTTTTACGATAGTATTCAATGGCCCACTTCGTTGAGTGTCCTTCTTTATCGAGATACCACCTCGTGGCGAATCCATGATAGATGGCGGAAATGCACCGCGCTGTGTCCTCGGGATCGATTTTCGGGAAAATCTCTTTTTCAATGCCTTCGCTTACCGCAACCCGGAGCATGTCGACCCACCTCTCCACCCACTCGTGAAATATCTTCCGGTAAGTCTCGTGCCGCACGGCCAGGGCATGGCAATCGAACAGGAGCGGATATCCGATGTTCACGTCTTGATCCTCCCAATTAAAAAGCCAATCGAAGGACAGGAGTTTGTCCATGGGATCGGAAAAGGAGTTGATCCTCTCCTGGCTGCGCACAAAGATCCTGTCAAAATACTCCTGAAAAGCCGCCTCAAAAAGCTCATCCTTGGAGGAGAAATAATGATTCAATCCTCCTTTGGAAAAACCGGCGCTTTTGGCGATGTCGTCCATGGTGACGTTGAAACTCCCGTTTTCGGAGATTGTCCGCAAAGCACAATCAATAATAAACGCCCTTTTCACCGATTCCCGTTTCTTAGCATTTCCTTCCATCGCCTTTACTCCTGCCTTCATTTACAAACCGACCAGTCGATCTTTAAATACAAACGATTGTTTTTCCTGTCAAGAAAATTATTTTCTCGCACAAAAAAAGCGGCATTTCTTCGACAATTATTTGTTTCCTCGTCACAAAGATTGTATCGGTCCAAAAATGTTAATAAAAGAATTTGTTTGGATATAATAAGAAACACCAGGAAAAGCGATAAACATGGAGGGAGCTGCATATGGACAGCGATAGACAGATGAACAGGAAGTGGTTACCGGATATTCAGGACAAAATTGTTCTCCTGACTTCGACGGTTTCAGCCGAGTCTTAGCTCGTAATTTCCCGCAATTAGTAGCGGTTATATTTTCGGCAAAATGTAGTGCCCCAGAGGATAATATTCGTTTGATGGACCATGTGGCCGATAGAGAGTCTGATTTAAAGCAGTGCATTGCGCAAACGCCCCTGTCTCTTGTCCAAAAGCACGTAGATGTGTTGTTTTTCGATGTCACAACTCTTTACTTTGTGAGCATCGATACCAACGAACTGAGGGCTTTGGGATTAAGCAAGGACTGCAAATTTAAAGAAGTTCAAGTCTTGCTTGCGCTGGTGACCACCACTAAGGCATAATGGGGTCTGGGCTTAAATGACAATAAACCGAGTTTTAAGTTGACAATTACAAAAATAATGGTATGTTTCCACCTATGGCAGCGAGAAAAAAAGAGACGGATTTTAACGAATATTTTGATTTTTTGTGGGAATACGCCCAGTCGAGGAAGATAAGCAAGGGAAAGTTCATGAAAGACTCCGGCCTCTCTCCCCAGAGGTTCAGTGAGTTCTCCCAGAAAAGCCGGAATATAACCGGCGAATATTTTCTCAAGATGCTGAGCGGTGTCGGGGTTTCACCTGAAGAAATCGAAAAACTCAGTAATATTCCCTTCTCCGAAGAACAATCACTCGAGCTGAAATTCGACAGCTTTGTCAAGAGCCAGAAAGCATTTCTGGAAGAGTTAATGAAAGATCCGGCAAAGCTACAGATATGTAAGACTGTAATCAGATTCAAGGGCCTCTGGAACAACCCCCGCGTCCAAAAGCTGTTTCTAAAAGTATCGGAACTCAAGTGTTCCAAGTGCTCTCCTTTCAACTAACATTACCCTGTCATAGTAAACGTTCCCTTGCATGTCTCCCCCGAAAATATCCGGTTATTCGTATGCGGAATGTAGTGAGAAGCGAAAGAAGATGGCAAAAGAAAAGATTCCGTCAACCCCGGCCGTTCGCGTTCTGAGAAACAACGGCGTCGATTTCACTCCCCGTCCATACCGATATGAAGACAGAGGGGGCACACGGGTGGCCGCCAGAGAGTTGCAATGCGACGAACACCAAACGGTCAAGACTCTCGTCTTTGAAGATGAGCATAAAACTCCGTTGATCGTGCTCATGCACGGGGATATGCACGCGTCAACAAAGGCCCTGGCACGGGTAATCGGGACAAAATCGGTCATCCCCTGCGATCCCCAAGCGGCGCAGAAGCACACGGGATATATGGTCGGCGGAACTTCCCCCTTTGGAATACG
>CAZOHQ010000208.1:0-4491 GCA_964579455.1 uncultured Syntrophaceae bacterium
AAATTCAACACGAGAACCAAAAAAGAATTCCTGCAGGGGCTCAGAGACAGAACCAGCCTTTCATATCTGCATGACTGCGATAATGAGTGTGATTATCTTATGTTGAGTATGAGTTTCTAATTATAACATGCTGAAATATCACCTCAATATTGCCATAGTCCTTATATGGCTCATGATGGGGACATCTATCGGACTGGGTGCCGGAGATTCCTTTGAGCCGTGGGAGTTTGGCGAGGCGAGAACCAGAACCGGGGCACGGTTCGATGTGCACCAGGAGAATATTTCCCTGCCATCCCAAGCCGTTATGACCGGTCTGAGCTTCTTTTCGAACTATATATCAAAGGTTGATGGAGACCGGTGTCCCATGTATCCAACCTGTGCGGCGTACAGTCGCCAGGTAGTAAGAAAACATGGATTTTTTATGGGTATTTTTATGACGGCTGACAGGCTTATTCACGAAGGCAATGAGATGGATTATGCCCCCCTTATACAAGTAGACGATAATGTGAGATTTTATGATCCAGTACACTGGAATGACTATTGGTGGTACGACGGAAAAAGTCTTGAGAAATAACGAATAGCTAATAAATCATGCAGGTTAGTGTGGGTACACCACTTTCCTGTTACGAAATGCCATGTTCATCACCACTTTCATCGTAACGATCAAAATAGCGCAGAAACGTCCGTCCATGTGCACACCCCAAGTATTCGCCCCGCTTCTTCCTGACTCAATCGCTTCACTGCCCATACACCATAAGCCTCTTCAAATCGCATAATCCGGATCTCCTGTAATGTCTCTGTCCTTCTCATCAGCCACCTCCCGGTGATCCATCCAGACAGGACAAATTACGAGCTAAAACAATGAACTGTTAGCTAAAATTTAAAAGTGAACTGTTTAAAGATTAAAAGTGAACACCCTTCAAAGCACTGTTTTTCACTCTCTGGACATCAATAAGGTTATTATCACACCAGAATCTGATCTCAGATATACCCTTGTTGAGAGGATAAATCCGAAGCGCTACCCTTTTTCCTGGAGTGGCATTATTAACCCTCAGCTGTAGATTATTAAGTGATAATTTCCTATAAGAATCAATGGTTCTCTCTATCCGAAGGCAAAAGATATCTTTCACAGATTGATAAGGAGGTCTTATTCTAAACTCCCGGAATAAAGATCTCTTTTCTTCCAGCGCTCTTTGAAAACGAAAGTAAGGGACCTCCTGAGTCGTAGAATGTACCTGACGGTAATTGTATCTATGAATCTCACGGTCAAGAACCCTTTGAGCATCCCGCATATCAGTCACATCCTCTCTCACACACGTTCGTACAACTCTGTCCTGAAGCCAGCCATAAGGCCTTTCAATTTTTCCTTTGGCCTGCGGGGACAGACTTGATATTACAGTCATGCATCACCTGCTTCCATTGAGGATCAGCACCATCAGTTAATGTGTAGTGTTTCCGCCAGAGAGAGTCTCTGCCCTGCACGAACCGAAAGATGGAATGAGAGTCTACGTAATATAGCAAAGGGGCACCATACTTCAAGACCACTGCCTGCAGAGCAAGAATATGGGTCCAAGATGTTTCTCTCTTTAAAAAGACAGCATAGAGGATAAACCGGCTGAAGTCATCCAGGGAGGTTATCAGGTACCATTTTTCTTTCGCAGGCGGTGACCACAGGTGATGAGAGGAATCATGCTGTATGAGTTCTCCAACATAATGGGTTAAGACTTCACGGTCATGAGCATCCTTTCGGGGCTTCTTTTTTAAATAAAAGTCATTCTTTTTGGCCCTGTCGATAATGGTAGGTAACGAGACTCTTTGGTGGTGTTTGGTCTCTAAAAGATCTTTGATGTAGCTGTAATTGTACCGTTTCAACGGCACTTCTTTGTTCCCTATCAGATTCTTTTCAATTTGCAGCTCTTGGATAATATTATCTTCAATATCCTGAGATATTTTTTTGGTTTTGGTTTTTCTTGTGTATTGAATGGAAAATTCATCCGGGTTTTCACGATAGGCTTTTATGAGAGAGAAAAACCTTGTTTTCCCAATACCCAAAACCTCTTGAATATATTCCCTCTTGATTTCTTTTCTCAGATAGCGATCGATAAATTCTCTAACCTGACAGTCTGTGCATTTCTTGTGCAATTGTACCATAATCCAAGACCTCCTCTTGTGGCTTTAGATTATGGTTTATCAGCTGTTCACTTTTAAACTTTAAATCCGTTAAAAACGGTTCACTTTTAATTCTTAAATGACAAGCTAAAACAATGAACTTGACACCAGAGGCTATTTAACTTAGAATTTACACATTACGCTTACAATTGCTTTGCAACTATTCAATAGCGTTTTTTAATCATTCACCTCACGGCAACTTCTCAATTCCTAACCAATACTCATGTATTGTAAACTCAATGGAAATCCCGGCAGTCGATACAATGTTCAGAAGTCTTGGTATGACAACTCAGGTTAGTCTAAGAGTTTAGTGTCTCTCAAAAAAAAGGAGGTACGTTTCCCATGGCTAGAAGATCTAGGTTATTGAGATTAGCAATCTGTATTATTGGATTTGCCGCTGTGCTCGGATTTTCCGAGACGGTTGGTGCTACCAATGGAATGCAGGTCATTGGTCTTGGCCCCGTCATGCGTTCGATGGGAGGAGCCGGATCGGCCCTTCCACTGGATACCGCAGCGATAATGGTCAATCCGGCAGGTATGAGCGAATTGGAGGGGAGGATCGATTTCGGTGTGGTGCTGTTTGTTCCCGATTCGGAATACAAGGCCACATATATCCCCTATTTCGGAGGCATGACGGTCAAGGAAAGCTCGGATACTGGTGCTGCACCGATGCCCTGCTTCGGACTGGTTATCCCCATCAATGACAGACTAAATTTTGGAGTGGGGGCATACGGAATGGCCGGAATGGGAGTGGATTACGCAGTCTCTCTATACGGCAATGTCGTCTATACCACCTTTGAGATGATGAAATTTGCTCCGGCCCTTTCATACCGCATTAACGATATGGTTTCCATCGGCGTGGCATTAAATCTTGACTACGCGACTATGGGGTATAATGCGGGGCTGACCGGCCTTGGCACAATCGTTCCACACGATAAAAACAGCCAGTTAGGGTATGGATTCCAGGCTGGTGTTCTTGTCAAGCCCACCAATCAATTTTCAGTTGCACTTTCCTATATCAGCAAACAGTCGTTTCCCGACTTTGAGTTCAACACGACTGCCGGGAAGGACAAACTGGATTTCGATCTGCCCCAAAACGTTATCCTGGGATTCGGGTACAAGATTACCCCTAAGCTACGTATCGCTACAGATATCAAGTGGATCAATTGGGACAATACCATGAAGGATGGCCCCAAATATACAAAGAACAGTTCGAGTAGCGGGTCCTGGAACTGCAACTGGGACAACCAGTGGGTATATGCCATCGGTGTGGAATATGATGCCACGAACACCTTGAAGCTGCGCGTCGGGTACAATTACGGTTCCAACCCTCTCCCCACCGGTCAGGCCTTTGAGGCTATAGCGTTTCCGGCTGTTCAGGAGCATCATTACACTGCGGGGATCGGCTTGGCGATGACCGAGAATCTGGACTTGAACGTCGGGGTTATGTATGCGCCGGAGGTAACGATGAGCGGCGCCAATCCCGCCCAGGGGATTGCATCCTACGAAACCTCGCTGAGTGAATACAGTTTCGACATTGGGTTATCTTACAGGTTTTAAATGACTGAGCATGACGGAGGTTGCCATGAAAAGACTCGATACTTCACATAAAACCTACCTTAAAGAAAAATTCGGTTCCAGAGTAAACTTTGACAAGATTGAAAGAAAACTTTACGGGCACGATATCGCCGCGGTTCCAAGCCTCATTAAACCGCTGATTGGAAACACGATGCCTGATGCGGTGGTCCAGCCCGTCGATGAAGCTGAATTGGCGGATCTGATCCGCTGGTCGAGGAACAATGCGGTGCCCCTGACACCGCGTGGGAAGGCATCCTCGGGATACGGCGGGGTTCTTCCCGTCAAGAAGGGGATCGTGGTCGATTTTTACCGAATGAATCGTATTATAGCTATCGATAAAGAGGCAAAAACGGCAACGGTACAGGCCGGTGTGGTCTGGGAAAAGCTTGATAAGGAGCTGGAGCGTCATGGACTTACGCTGAAGACGTATCCTTCCAGCTATCCGGGTTCCACCGCCGGGGGATGGCTGGCTCAAGGTGGCGCCGGGATCGGATCCTATGAGGCCGGATGGTTTCGCGATGTTGTTATCAGCGCGCGAATTGTCCTCCCCGATGGTACAATACGGGAGTTCAGCGGCCCGGATCTCGATCTGATTTCAGAGGCGGAAGGGATTACCGGTTTTATCAGTGAACTGACCATCAATGTTCAACCTCTGGAGGAAATGGATATCGTGTCGATCGGGTGTCCCGATGCCCACGATCTCCAGGATTTTTTTACCGTCTTGATAGCGGAAGGGCTGCCGAT
>CAZOHQ010000209.1:0-4452 GCA_964579455.1 uncultured Syntrophaceae bacterium
AAAAAGGGGAACCATGGTGAGCCCGTAGGAGGAAAAGGTATTCCACCGCTCCGACCCCACCATGCCCAAAGATGCCGTGAAAGAAATAAGGTACCAGAACCCTCCGAAGCCGACCACGGCCATGGTAAACCCGACAGGCATCCCCAGAAAGAGCAGCATAAAAAGAAGTATTGCGATACCCAGCAAACCGATGACAGTGATACTCATGAATCCTTTTCCCCTTCTCCATTCAAGACTTTCAACAATTCTATCAACAGCACCAGAGCGATCATCACACAACCGAGAGAGACGGCATACACAAAGGGGAAATAGACCATTCGAAGAGTCTCGGATAATTCGTGGACTTCCCAGAGATTAGTCCCCAGTCGTCCGGTCTGCCAGGCAGCCAATACGAAAAAGATAGTGCCGATCAGATATTTAATGACACAGAGGATACGTTTCACCCTGGCCGGGAAGACCCTGATCAGCACATCTACGGCTATATGTTGCCGTTGTATCTGTGTCTTAGCCAGGGCAAAAGCGGCTATGACGGCACCGAAGAGCCCCATAAGCTCGAAGGTGCCCTTTATGGGAATTCCGAAACTCCGGAGCGCCACATTCGCGCAGGCCAGGGACATCATTGCCACGAGGAAAAAGCCGGCAATCGCGATCAGAAGGCTATTCAGAATACGGCTCATCCTCTCCAGGCATCCAATTAGATTCGTCATGACAATGATCTCCGATTTCTACTGATATTTTTTTGTATTGATCTTTTTGAGCGTCATAATATCATCAATGACCTTCGCGGCCGGCACCCTTGATCCTGCCCGTTGAATATATCCGTCAACAAGGGGCTCAAGGAGCTTTTTCTTTCCGGCCTCGTCTTCGGGACCAAACTCGATCACCTCAACATTGTACTTCTCTTTGGACCAACGGACAGCGTCATTGACGTGTTCATCAACATAGCGTCCCGTCCACTCTGCCTGTTCGCGGTACAAACCATCGAGTACTTTCTGCGCATCAGCGGGCAGGGAGTTCCAGCGGTCGAGATTCATCACCACGCCAAAGGTCACCACCTGGAGGTTGGTCATGGTAATATACCGGCAGTACTCGGCATAGTTGAAATCCTTCATCACCTCGAGAGAAGAAGCCATCCCCTGGATAACTTTTTTATGAAGCGCGTCGGGAACATCCGACTGGGGCATCCCGATTGGGCTGGCACCAAGGAGATCGAAGACCTTGACACCCGTCCCCGCCGCCCGTATCTCCATCCCTTTCAGGTCCTCCAGTGTTCGCACGGGGTTTATCGACATGATATTGGCCGGAGGACAGGTAAACAGGGTGAGAACCTTTACCTTACCAAAGGACTCGGGCCGGTATTTATCATACAGATCAAGAAGCGACATGCTTGCTACCGTGGCATTCGGCCATCCCAGCGGCAGGTCGATCGCTTCTAACACGGGGAAACGCCCCGGATGATAGGACATGGCAAAACAGCCGATATCTGCCTGTCCCGCTACAACGCCGTCGAACATGTTTTTTGCTCCCAGGAGCGTGCCACCCGGAAAGGTGTTGATCTTAATGCTTCCATTTGTGCGGCTCTCAACCTCTTTTTTCCATTGTTCCATCTGGACGCAGGGAAAGGTGGACGCCGGGGGAAAGTTCGCGTAGGACAGTGTCGTGGATTTTGCCGAAACCGCTGGTACGGCACACATCGCGCACAGCACTATCACGGTCATAAAGATACACGTCTTTTTTAATAAACTCTTTTCTTTTCTCATGGAAAACCTCCTTTTATTGGTGTAATCCCCTATCAAATCCCCGGAGATTCAAATCAACGAACCGGGGATGAGAAGCTTCTTTGATAACTTTTTTCATTACCGCCTCATCGCAAAAGAGAGCCTCCTGCGAGATGGCATACCCCAAAAGAACAAGGTTCGTCACCAGCAAGGAGCCTATTTCCTTGGCGTATTTCGTGGCTTCAATCGCCGCATACGCACCGCCGCGATCGGTATTCACCACACAGGAGCCATCGACTTTGAGATAGTTGGAATGAATGGCAACATTGGAATGTGTAAAAAACAGCCCGGTATCGGCCAGGCCCTTTCGTATGAGAGGACTCTTAAAAGAACCGATCTTTACATGGGAAATCACGGTTCCACCGCGCATGGCCATTCCGTGCGTTTCCGCCGTCAAGACATCGAGCCCCATTTCCAGTCCCGCTTCGGCGAGAAGGCGCGTCACAAAGAGAACACCCTGCCCGCCTTTTCCACTGACAATAATCTGCTGTTTCACTTTTCACCTCCGACTTCCTCTGAAACAATCGCTCCCACCGGACATACCGAAACACAGATACCACAACCGATACAACTGTTCTGATCAACGGAGACCTTCTCCGACGCTTCATCAAAGATGAGGGAGGGACACTCGAATTGTTTGATACAGACTTTGCATCCCGTGCATGCTTCGGTTACGGTCACCCGGTACTGGGTCTGTTTCTTCCGCGCCTCCCGATCCATGATACAGGGGTGTTTTGCAATGATAACGGCCACACCTCCTTCATCACTCCTGCAGAACCGGTCGGCTTCCTTGAGGGTAGAGATGAAAGAGTCAAGATCGTAGGGATCGGATTCCCGCAAAAACCTGACCCCGCTCGCCTTCACAAGATCGGGGATGTAAACGGTGCTTCCCGGGGTGCCATCCGCCATGAGACCCACCTGGGGTGTGGGCTGATTTCCCGTCATGGCAGTGGTTGAATTATCGAGAATCACCACAATAAATTTTGCGCCCGTGAAAACGGCATTGATAAGCCCCGGAATTCCCGCGTGAAAGAAGGTCGAATCGCCGATGGTGGCAACAACGGTGGGATAGTCGGAGCTATCCGCGGCATAGGCATGATACAGACCCGCTCCCTGACTGATACCCGCGCCCATGCAGTGGCAGGTATCGACGGCACCGAGGTTCATTCCCAGGGTATAGCACCCGATATCACTGGGAAGGATACCCTTCGGGAAGGTTTTCCTGATCGCGTAGAACGCCGCCCTGTGGGAACACCCGGGACACAGACTCGGTCTGACTCCCCCCTCCTCCGTATCAGGTTCGCCTTTTCCGGGCACATTCAAAAACGCCTTCAGGACTTTCTCGATAATCTCAGGCGTTAATTCTCCGTAATCGGTAACAGCCTTCGAGATTCGTCCCGTGATTGCGGGATTTGACAGCTGCATTTCAATGGTGGGATAGGTTTCCTCGACAACAAGTATCTTCGTATACTCTGAAGTGATATGTTCGATAAAATCCCTGTTCAAAGGATAGGGCACATCGACTTTGAACAGATCAACTTTCCCCATGAATCCCAGATCTTCCAGAATTTCATAGGTGTTGGCATAGGCGACTCCCGACGATACGATGCAGCATGTATCCATTGAACCGTCACCCTTGACACAGGAAGGGTATAATTCTACAAGTCCGGCTATTGCATCGATCTTATCATTAAGCTGGCGGTGAAGATCTGTGAGAAACTTCGGTGTGGCAACCCAGCGGCCCGGATTCCTTTCGAAATGCGCCTTCCGGGAAAGGACTTCCGGAGGCAGGCAGTTCACATTCTGCCTGGCATGGCAGACCCGTGTCGTGGGCCGTAACATGACAGGAAGTTCATATTGTTCCGAAAGCTCGAAGGCCCTTCCTACCATCTCTTTTGCTTCTGCGGGGTTTGAGGGATCAAAAACGGGAACCCTGGCAAACTGCGCGAAAGACCGGCTGTCCTGCTCCGTCTGAGAACTGTGGGGACCGGGATCATCGGCAACAACCACCACGAACCCTCCCGTAACGCCCAGATAGGCAGACCGCATAAAGGGATCGGATGCCACGTTCAGCCCCACCTGTTTCATGGCAACGGCGGAACGCTTTCCCGTATAACTGTGTCCCAGGGCAATCTCATAGGCCACCTTTTCGTTTACGGACCACTCGATATGCATCGACATTTCCGTCTCCCCGGCGAAGGTGACAACCGACTCCAGTATTTCTGAAGCAGGTGTCCCCGGATAGGAGGAAACCAGCGAACAGCCCGATTCAACCAGACCTCTTCCAATCGCTTCGTTTCCCATTAAGATTTTCTGTTCCATCTCTTTTCCCACTTGACCTCCTTCAAACAATATGTGCTTACCTTATTCCAAAAAAAAAGGTCGTGAACAATATCTGTTCACGACCTTTACAGTTTTTTAATGTTTCCCTGCTTTTACGCGTCGAACAGACCCCTCCCTGATATTTCCTGCCACCACCAACCTGTTGAGAGTCTGTTAAAAGCTTTCATCTTTCCTCGCTTATGAACTGCATGAGTTTTTACTTTTAAAGCAATTCTCCGAATAAATCAAGTTTTTTATTTTTTTAATCACGATTGTCGAATACACGTTTTGACTTCCTGTCCGTCCTGGGAAGAGAGTGATAATCGACGATTTCCACATCGCCGCTCACCAT
>CAZOHQ010000210.1:0-4417 GCA_964579455.1 uncultured Syntrophaceae bacterium
CACCTGATATCTCTGACAAAACCCGGCGGATATATCATAGCCTCGGGAATCACAGAGCATGACGCAAAAGACGTGGAGAAGACTTTCTGCGACGGAGAAATAACCCTGCATGACACAAGGAGCGACAAGGAATGGGTCTGTTACACCTTCAAGAAGACAGACCTGCAAGACAATACAGGCGCACGGAGATAGACAGTGGCCATACCGAGAATCTACAATCCTCAGGAGCTTCACGAGGGGGCATCTTCGGAATTAGGCAGGGAATATTTCACCTACATACGGGACGTCTTGAGACTCAAAGAAGGGGATGAACTGTTCCTCTTCGACGGCATGGGACACGAATACCGTACCACTATCAGAGAGTTTTCCTCCCGCAATGTCTGCCTGGACATAAACAGGAAAGAGGACATCAGGCTCCCTGACACACGCATAACTCTCGCTCAGTCACTCCCCAAGGGGGGCAAGATGGATCTTATTATTCAGAAATCCACGGAACTGGGCGTCAGCCGGATCGTGCCTTTTATATCCTCACGATCCATATCCAGACTGGCAGGAACACGGGCTACAGGCAAAACGGCACGGTGGCGCAAAATAGCCATAGAGGCTTCCAGACAGTGCGGCAGGGGAAATGTACCGGAGGTGAGTGAGATCCTGTCGTTCGGTGAAATGCTGAACATACCGGATGAACATACCCTTCGGATAATCCTGTGGGAAGCGGAGGCAAAGCGGGGAATCAGGGAGATATTGACGGATAAGAAACACGCCGGCGCGGACAGTTTTTTCATTGTCATCGGCCCGGAAGGGGGATTTTCATGGGAAGAGATTGAAAAGGCCCGGCAGCGGGATTTTATCTCCGCAAGTCTGGGACGGCTTATCCTGAGAACTGAACCCGCCCCCCTTGCCATCCTTTCCATCATCCAGTACGACAAGGGTGTGTTTGGCACACTGAAAGAGGCAATCAAATGATTGTTTACTACGGCGGGTTCTGGCAAAGATTTTTTGCGCTTTCGATAGACACGATCATACTGTATGTATTCACTATCATCATATTCCTTATAGGAAACCTTATTGTCCCCCTCCACTGCGGGCTTGCCTATCAGGTAGATACCCCTTCGACATTCATGTACACCATATTTTTTCCCTACTATGGCTTGGCCGTTTTGCTTAACGCATCCTATTTTATATATTTTCACGGCGCCACAGGCCAGACACCGGGAAAAAGACTGCTCGGACTCAGGGTTGTACGTACTGACGGAAAACCCCTGACTTTTGGGATAGCCTTTCTGAGATGGGTCGGATACATACTATCCAAACTGCCATTCTTCCTGGGGTTTATCTGGGCCGCATTCGACAGCAGAAAACAAGGGTGGCACGACAAGATAGCAGGAACTTGTGTGATCAAAACGCACCGATACCAGAAGATCCCGGACCACGTATCACCGGATGCGCGATTCGAGCCAAACCGAGGCTATCACTCCGTGGGCGAAGATATCTCCTCCGGGAATGGGAGCGGATATGGCTCGTCGGAAGAAAACCGGTCCGATGGCGAAAATACTTGACAAAGGATTCGTGATTGGATAGAAGTCAGGCGTTCTTGAGATATATGAGTGTGGGTCGGTAGCTCAGTCGGTAGAGCACGGGACTGAAAATCCCGGTGTCGACAGTTCGATTCTGTCCTGACCCACCATTTATTAGGGGGTTGCGTACCGACGCAGCCCCATTTTTTTGCCAAAATCTCCAATTGTAACTGTTTTGTAAATGTCCTGAGCATTGAGATATGTTTCCTGCTTGCTCGCTGCCAATTTCAGATCATCGGCACTCACGATATTATATCTCTCGAATACCGATCTTGTTTTGTGTCCCGAAATCATCATTACAATGCGCTCAGGGATAAGGGCCCGCAGATAAACTTATAGCGATTTTGGTAACTTTTTCTTGACTTTTTTTTGCAAATATCACGATAGGCATTGGGACAGTTGGCCTGTATTGAACCTTTAGACGATCAAGGAGCTGCCATATGAGATCATTTATTGTTTTTTCATCCATGGGACCCGATCGGCCCGGGCTTGCGAATGAGCTTTCCGAGTTTTTTACTGCTCGCGGTATCAACATCGAGCGGACTCGTGGCTGTGTGCTTGGGAATGAATTCGGCATGATCATCCTCACATCGGGACAGACCGAGGACATAGAACGGCTGATGAACGACGTGGACGATCTCCGCGCCAAGACCGGCCTGGATATCCACGTAAGAAAAACAAAGGCTCCCAGTCGTCGGGAGGTTCAACCGTCGATCCCCTACAAGCTTATCGCCACATCAATTGACCATCCCGGGATTGTCCATCAGATTTGCAAGACGCTCCACAAGAAAGGAATAAACATAGACGACATATCGACTAATGTTGACTCCAATCCCATCACGGGGGCCAATGTTTTTCGCATGAGCTGCTATTTTTTCCTTCCACCGTCGGTCAAGATCTTAGATTTAAGGAAAGACCTCGACCGCATTAGCGATCAGTACAATTTAGACATCAGATTCGACGCGGTGGTCAACACGTAAGGCTATGGGGAAGCTAAAAAAACAAACTGTCGACACCAAAATCAGGCCAATTGTCGAAATCGCTGAATCCATCGGACTTAAGGAAGATGAACTGGAACTTTACGGCCGTTATAAGGCCAAAGTTCAACTCGATGCGATCAGGCGTTTTGATCACAGAGCCGATTCGCGCCTTATCCTCGTATCAGCAATGACCCCCACCCCTGCGGGTGAGGGGAAGACCACGGTTTCCATCGGGCTTGTCCAGGCCCTTAACCAGTTGGGGAAATCAACGATTGTCGCACTTCGCGAGCCTTCGCTCGGCCCGGTCTTCGGCGTCAAAGGGGGCGCCACAGGCGGCGGACGCTCCAAGGTCCTACCCGAAGAGGACATAAACTTCCACTTCACCAATGATTTTCCAGCCATAGAGAGCGCCCATAACCTTCTGGCGGCCATTGTCGACAACTCCGTTTTTCAAGGTAATCCCCTGAATATCGATCCCCGCAAAATAACCTGGCGCCGGGTCATTGACATGAACGACCGCTCCCTCAGGGATATTGTCATCGGCCTCGGTGGTTCAACAAACGGTGTCCCCCGTGAGACCGGATTCGACATTGTACCGTCAAGTGAAATAATGGCAATCCTCTGTCTTTCACGTTCTTACCAGGAATTGAAGGATAAGATACGAAGAATCCTGGTGAGCTTCACCCATGACGGAAAGCCGGTCATCGCCGGCGATATGAAGGTCGAGGGCGCGGTGACAGCGCTGCTGAAATATGCTCTTCTCCCCAACTTAGTCCAGACCACGGAGGGAGTCCCGGCCATCATCCATGGCGGCCCCTTTGCAAACATCGCCCAGGGTACGAACAGCATTATCGGCACCGATCTTGCGCTCCGTTTGGCCGATTTTGTGGTTACCGAGGCGGGGTTCGGGTTTGATCTGGGAGCAGAGAAGTTTTTCGATATCGTTGCACGTTACGGCGATTTTAATCCCCGTGTGGTCGTCCTGGTGGCAACAATCCGTGCTTTAAAATATCATGCCGGTGTGGACCGCGAGGAACTTGACCAGTCCAACCCCCGTGCCGCAGTGCTCGGCATTTCAAATCTGAGGACGCACTACGAGAACATCGGGAAGTTTAATGTCCAATGCATTATCGCATTAAACCGGTTCCCCAAAGATACGGATGAGGAAATCGCCGCCGTCATCGATGCAGCAAAGTTTGAGGGGATGAACATCTCAGAGGTTGACAGCTATCGTCTCGGTGGTGAGGGAGCCTTGGAACTCGCTGAAAAGCTTGTTGAACTCACCGCGGACTCATCCGGTACTTTCCAGCCCCTCTACGAATGGGATCAACCCGTCGAGGACAAAATCTTCAAGGTTGCGAGCGAGATTTATGGCGCAATATCAATAGATTACCAGCCGCTGGCGAAGCGCAATCTCGATCTCATAAAAAAGATCGGCTATGACAAGCTGCCGATTTGCATTGCAAAAACACAGCAGTCCCTATCTGACAATCCGAATCTGCTCGGACGTCCCAAAGATTTCATCGTAACCGTCCGAGATATCAAGATAGCTTCAGGGGCTGGTTTCCTTATTCCGATCACCGGCGAGATACTCAGGATGCCCGGCCTGTCGAAAACACCTGCCGCTTACAACATCAATATTGATGATAGTGGGAATATCACCGGAATTACCTGAGGATGAACAGAGATCAGATGCTAAGGGTCAAACCGTTGCCTATTGCCTGGAGGCCTGTGAGTCGTACCCTTAAATAGGTACAGCTGTCCCTATTCATTATAAAACTAAAGATAACCCAAAATGGCTCTTATAAGTGCATAATATGTAACATATTAAAACTGGTGAAAAATCGCCTGACTAATATT
>CAZOHQ010000211.1:0-4415 GCA_964579455.1 uncultured Syntrophaceae bacterium
GGGGTACCTTCGCGTACCCGTAACCGGGAAGATCGACAAAAGAAAGTTTGTTATTTATCACGAAAAAATTGACAAGCTGGGTGCGTCCGGGGGTATTGCTTGTCTTCGCGAGCCTCTTCCTGTTAACAAGGGTATTGATTAGGGAAGACTTCCCTACATTCGACCTCCCGACAAACGCCACCTCCGGTAACGAATCATCCGGATAGTAAAAGGGATCGACAGCGCTCTTTATGAATTCTGCTGATATTACTTTCATGGATCTTCCTCTGATTTTGACGGCATCATAACACAACACAGAAGTAAATCGCAAAACACATTAACCGGGAATATCCGAAACGCCATGATTTACAGATTCTGCTTGCAAAGAAATAACATAAGAGATATTACGCTGTGACTTCAATAGCTTCAATTTGACATATATTCACGTTCTGCATTTAAACTCGTGGTTACAGCAACTTATGAAAAAGAAATTTAAAAAGATATTTTCATCTAATCTGAGCGCAAATGAACATGCCGTAATGATATTCATGGCGATTATTGTCGGGATACTTGGGGGGTATGGAGCGGTTCTGTTCAGGTGGATGATATGGTTCTTTCAAAAAGTCTCTTTCGGAGGTGAATCAGAAAATCTTCTGTCTAATTTAATGACCATTCCCTACTACTACAGGATTATTCCTCCTGTTATAGGGGGTTTGGTGGTCGGACTGATCATCCATTTTTTTGCAAGGGAAGCAAAAGGACACGGGGTTCCTGAGGTGATGGAGGCAGTGGCTCTTAAGGGAGGGATCATACGGAAACGTGTTGTGCTTATAAAATCGCTTGC
This sequence comes from uncultured Syntrophaceae bacterium, assembly GCA_964579455.1. GTDB lineage: Bacteria > Desulfobacterota > Syntrophia > Syntrophales > UBA2210 > UBA2210. The sequence goes on from CAZOHQ010000211.1 coordinate 824, forward strand.
CTCTGCCATATGCATCGGTACCGGTGGTTCGGCCGGCAGGGAGGGACCTATTGTACAGATAGGTTCCGCCATAGGATCATCCTTCGGGCAGATTATGAAGGTTTCCGCAGACAGGATGAGAACACTGGTGGGATGCGGAGCGGCAGCGGGAATAGCGGCAACATTTAACGCACCAATAGCCGGCGTCATGTTCGCCATGGAAATTATCCTGGGTGAATTCGGTATCGCCACATTCAGTCCCATCGTGGTCTCTTCCGTCATGGCAACCGTTATCTCCAGGGCATACTTGGGAGATTATCCCGCCTTTGTTGTCCCACATTATACCCTGGTAAGCACAATGGAAATTCCTTTCTATGTAATACTGGGTATCCTTGCTGGCGTGGTTGGCGTGATTTTTACTTCATCTCTATACAAGATTGAAGATCTTTTTGATTCCATAAAGGTACCCGGTTATATAAAAGCGGCGATAGGCGGTCTGTTAATCGGATTCATTGGAATATTCTTTCCGCATGTCTACGGCGTGGGTTATGGCGCAATCGGGCTTGCCCTGCTGGAAAACCTTTCCTGGTATATGCTGCTTGCTCTTATCTTTGCCAAGATACTCGCGACCTCTTTTACCATAGGTTCTGGAGGGTCAGGGGGTATCTTCGCCCCGTCACTCTTTATCGGGGCCATGCTGGGGGGCACTTTCGGGTGTCTGGTTCACCACCTGTTCCCCAACATCACAGCCACATACGGAGCCTACAGCCTGGTAGGTATGGGAGCGCTGGTAGCCGGCGCTACTCACGGCCCGATTACAGCGATACTTATCCTGTTTGAGATGACAGGTGATTACAAGATCATACTCCCCCTCATGCTTGCCTGCATTCTGAGCTCAGTTATCGCATCACAAATTAAACGAGAGTCCATCTACACGTTAAAACTGATAAGAAGGGGGACAAATATCCGAGCTGGAAAGGAAGTCAATATCATGAAATCCCTTCTGGTCAAGGATGCCATGACCAAGGACGTGGAAACGGTACCCGAAGACATGCATCTCAACAAACTGCTCGAACATACCTTTTCAAGCAAACGATCGAGCTTTCCCGTGGTTGACCGTCAGGGCTTACTCTGTGGGATCATAACATTTCAGGATTTCAAGGAGGTGGTCTTTGAGGAAGGTCTGGGAGATCTCGTCGTGGTGAAGGATATCTCCATACCAGAAGTAATAACTATAACAGGAAACAAAAGTCTGGATGAGGCACTGAAAAAGATTGGTCTGAAGAATATAGAGCAGCTTCCGGTAGTTGACGAACATAATCCGCGAAAGATAGTGGGCATACTCTCACGAAGAGATATATTCTCGGCATACAACAAAGCGATTATCAACAGATCACTGGCAAGAGGAATGGGTGAAAAGGACTCGAAGTAGGCTGTGAGAGCAACGTGACACACACTATCATGGCATAAATATTGTTCCTTTTAAATGATTTGGTTGGTTGAGTATTCAAGTCCGTGCCCGCCGCATTGGGGGTCATAGCGGATACTTAGCAGTCCCCCGTCCCACAGTTTTCAAAGAGATTATGAAGGGGTATTGCGGTTTTCTCCCCCTGAACCAAGTTGGGATGTATCTCGTTTTTTACGAAATCAGAGACGGTCTGACGTAAAAGGTAATGGTTCTCGATACAGTACAGTTGCGAGTTGCTGTTCTGTTTCTATTGCAGCATTTCTTTCATCTTCGCGTTAATTTCGCGTGCCTCGGCGACGATGGTATCGATGACTTGAGCAACACTCGGCTCCTCCCTGATGAGCCCCTGGACCTGGCCGACAGGCAGGAATCCCGTATCGATATCTCCGTTCTCTGTGGCTTCCCTCAACCCATTGAATGCATTTGCCATGTAGGCCATCTGTTTGGCGTTTTTCCAGCCCGAAGCGGTAACGCCAATCAAGAGTTTGAGATATGGCAACTGCATCTGTCTGGCAATACCCCGCGAGTTTGGCAGGGCTTCGATCAGTTTGAATACATTCATACCCTGTTTCATGGCTTTTCTGGCTGTCTTTGTATCCATCATCCGGCAGGGAATTCCGTCGAAGCGGGTCGAATACAGGGTGTCGTAGATGTCTTTCTGCAAAGAGAATTGTTTATATGTGTCATGAAGAGGGCTTTCCTTTGTGGTCATAAATCTGGTCCCCATGGCTACGGCACTTGCACCAAGAGCAAGGGCTGCAGACAGACCCCTGCCGTCGGCAAATCCACCCGCGGCGATCACGGGTATATTGAGGGCATCCACGAGGCTGGGAATCAAAACCAGAGAAGTCGCATCACCTCCATGCCCGGCTGCCTCATGGCCAGTGGCGATCACAGCATCTGAACCGTAATCCTGGGCGCGTTTGGAATGATATGAGTTTACAACCGTGGCAATGACCTTGCCGCCGTAGGCATGGGCCTTTTCCACCAGCCAGTCGCCTTTACCGAGCGCAAAATTGATCACCGGAACCTGCTCTTCCAGAAGAACATTCGCGTTCAGATTGCCACCAGGCAGCATCAGAGAGGCGTTGGCCCCAAAGGGCTTGTCGGTCAGGCTTCTGATTTTTCGAATGGCTTGGCGGGTTTCTTCGGGACCCAGGGGGCCGGTGGCCAGGATTCCCAGACCTCCTGCATTGCAGACAGCTGCAACGAGTTCGGGAACACTGATCCAACTCATACCGGACAGTATGATCGGATATTCAATACCAAAGAGTTCCGTAATGCGGGTTTTCATAAAAAGCACTCCTTTCGTATTACATCTCCCATGCCGCCACACAAAGTTGCCCGGGGGGATGCGTGAGAATTCAAAAAATAAAGCTTAAAGCGAAGCTTTAAGCTTGTATATCCTCCATCGGCCGGATTTGTCAAGCCATTATTCCACCGGGAAAGACGGGGGTCTTCGGTTGAAGCGCTCGGCAGGGTGTATTCAAAAAAAGCTGTTTCATTTCAGAACATGTAAGCCGCGAAGGCCGGGCAATCAGCCTGTATGGCTTATTGCCCGGAGCATATTCGCACTGACAAACACTTGCATGTGGGCCCGATGAACCACCGCAATGATCACATTATTAAACTTGCGTTTCTACTCCTTCTCCTTGTCTTTCTTCTGGAAGAAGCGATTTCCGGCCTGAATCAGTTCATCCGTCTGGACCATGATCGCCTGCTGTGCCGCTTCCCATTCGAGCATATTGATCAGAGACATGTCGAAGCTTTTCTCGAGGCTGTTCTTGATCATAGATAGTGATGTCAGGGGCTTTTTAGCCAGTTTCTCGGCCAGGGCATCCACTTCCCTGTCGAGCTCTTCGTCCGAGGCGGATTTATAGATCAGGCCGATTTCGGCCGCGCGTTTCCCGTCGAACCGTTCACCTAACAATGCCAGTTCCTTGGCCTTGACCATGCCTACCAGCCGGGGCAGAAAATACGTACCGCCACAGTCGATAATGAGGCCATGATGGACAAAGACCTCCTGGAAGCGGGTGGTATCAGCCGCTACAACAAAGTCGGCGGCCAGGGCGATGTTGATGCCGCCTCCGATTGCCATGCCTCTGACCTTGGCAACGATCGGCTGCGGCATCTCGCGCATGGTCC
>CAZOHQ010000212.1:0-4414 GCA_964579455.1 uncultured Syntrophaceae bacterium
GGCCATTTCGAGGCCGAGAACCGCATTGCCTGTTTCTTCGATATGATACCCCTCACGTGACAATATCTGACGGCATCCATCACGTATTGATTCCTCATCGTCAATGATAAGTATCTTCCCGACCCTCTCAGCCAATCTTTATAGCCTCCCCTGTTTCGTACTGTTCAGGGCTGTCAAACCCTTTCGCAGGCAAAAAAATAGAAAACGTCGTTCCCCGCCCGGGCTCACTCTCTACATCGACGAATCCGTCATGTTTACGTACTATGCCGTAGGCAATGGACAGACCCAGGCCGGTCCCCTGCCCCGGATCTTTCGTAGTAAAGAAGGGCTCGAATATATGCGCCAGGTAGGCCTTGTCTATCCCCCTGCCGGTATCCGAGATAGTGATCTTGATGGTATGAGGACTGGCCAAAAGGCATATCTTCTCCATCTCCGTACTTTCCGACGCATTGGATGGAAATCTGCTGATCAGCTTTGTCGCAACCGTCAGCGTCCCGCCTTCAGTCATAGAATCAGAGGCATTGATAAAGAGATTCAGAAAGACCTGCTCCAGCCGTGATTGGTCCCCGTTCGCCTTAGGAAGACCTTCCGCGAAAGCGGTTTCTATCTCTATGCCGTAAAACATGGATTGATCCTTCACCAGACTGAGGGATGTCATAAGTACATCGTTTATATCGAGCGGTACCATCTCGCCCGAAGGAGTCCGGGCAAAATCCAGGAGATTTTGAACGATCTCTTTACACCTGTTTGTTTGATATGCGATCTTCTTCATATTTTCCCGTGCCGGGCTGTCCTCCGGAAGTTCTTCTAACACGAGGTTACTGTAAAGCAATATACCGCCGAGAGGGTTGTTCATTTCATGAGCGACACCGGCAGCTATCTGTCCAAGGGAAATCAGACGTTCCGTTTGTGTCAGTTGCTGGAGGGTTCTTTTCAGCCTGTCATCGCGATCCTTGAGCGACCTGACCATATCATTGAATGCCTCGTCCAACACGCCAAAATCCGATGACTTACTACCGGGCAATTGATAATCGAGGTCACCGGTCCCTATGGTTTCCGTGGCCTGTTTCAGTATCCGTATCCTCTCGATAATGGTGTGTCCCATGCGAAACGAGATGATGAAGGCAACGATCATGCCGATGGTCGTGATGCCCAGAAACATCCACATGGCGTACAGTTTCATGTCTCTGTATTTTGCTTCCAATATGCCGACATAGAGCATTCCTATGATGCTGTTGTCTATACCGTATATAGGCACATATGAACTGAGATACCAGTCATTGACGACAAACGCCCTTCCAACCCAGTCCTTGCCCTCTTCAACAACCTTTTTATACACCTCCCTCGATACGATGGTACCAATTGCCCTTTCGGAATCCTTCGTTATCACGTTGGTGGATATGCGGACTCCTCCCTGGAATATCGTGGCGAACCCCATATCAAGGTCCTTGTATTTTTCGTCGCGGTATACTGTTTCTTTTATCTTGTCCACTATGGCATAATCCCCGTTAAGCAAAACACCTCCAACGAGGGCGCCTCTGAAATCACCATGCGCGTCAAAGATGGGATAGGCCGCTCTCAGGACCATCCCTTCAGACAATTGTTTCTCCCCAGTCTCTATGGATCGAGGCGTCTTTACTATGGCTATCTCAAGACGCTTCGAAAGCAGAGGATTCTCCCTTACTATTCTTTCAGAAGAAATCAGTTCGGTTGACGACAGGGGTGTTTTTTTATCAAGGCATTCCCACACGACCGGATCCCACAAGACAGTATCCCCTCTGACCGCGGGGTTGGTAGCGCTGTACAACACGGTGCCTTCACCATCCACCAGGAAAAGCATGTCAAGATACATACACTCGGTTCCCTGCCCATTTTTCACCTTTGCTCCCGTGCTTATCAACCCCTTCAGCTCTTCCAGCGCGAACATATCGCCGGAAGAAATCGCGTCGTTAAGATGGGACCTCAGCGCTATAGAGCGAACCTGGAATGCCAGTCTTTCCCTGTTGTTCTCATAGATGAGTCTCGCGGTATGTATATCCTGCTGCACCCTTCTTTGGGCCTCATCCATGGTATTGACGCTTATTATTTTTATACCGACGAACGTAGCCACCATACCGGTAAGACAGGTGGCGACCAGAAATCCCAATATAAGGCGTTTTTGCAGGTGTTCTTTGAAGATATCTCGTAACAATCTCTTGTCCTCATCGCAGGGGGGAAAAGAAACCTATGCGTTCCCTCTTCTACACCACGCTCTCGATGTCCTTCCTGGTAACCCCTGAAATTGATACTTTCTTATTCTTAGACTTGTGACCGGCTATGATCTTTATCTGAGATTTTTTTACACCCAGCATGCTTGACAGGAATTTTACACACTCTTTGTTGGCCGCACCTTCAACAGGAGGCGCAGTTATCCTGAGCTTCAGGGCGTCACCCTGGACACCCGCAAGTTCACACTTGGACGCACGCGGAATAACCCTGATATTGAACACAATCCCATCCGTTGTCTCACCGACCGGGATCATGTCTCCCTCTTGTTCCACGTATCCAGGAGCTCAATATTGAATCTGAGAAACGATTCGAAATAGGTCTCAAGGTGTTCTTTTGTCTTTTCCAGATGCCTGATTTCTTCTTTCAGGTTGTCCGCTTCCACTCTCATCCGGTCACGGATGTCTTCCGTCACAACCTCGGCTTCCCGCAGCATTGAGGTCTTCATCACTTCCGCTCCGTCAGAAGATTCATCATCTTCCGGAGCAGTCGTTACGTCGTTCAACCGCTCTACCTGGGATTCAAGTTCCGTTACTCTTTCTTTCAGCCGTGAATTCTCTCTCAGCCGCAGCTCCAGTTCCCCCGCGACAGCCTGCAGAAAATCATCGACCTCCCTGACATCGAATCCCCTGAATCTCGTTCGGAACTTCTGGTTATTTATGTCCAAAGGCGTAACCTTCATAAGCAGATCCCTTTCATTTATCTGAAATTAACCGCAATCTGAAGCATGGTTTTTACGAGAAAACTCTGCAAAAACACAATTACCAGAATCACAATGATCGGAGAAAAATCCATGCCGATACCTCTCAGAGGAATCCATCTTCTGACCTGGTACAGTACCGGCTCTGTGGCTTTATATAAGAACCGGATTATCGGATTGTAGGGATCCGGATTTACCCAGGAGATCAGAGCCCGTATGATGATGAGCCACATATACAACGTAAGCCCCATGTCGACAATCCTGGCGAGAGCCTCTATGAAATTCCCAATTACAAACATCTCTACCCCTTTACATTAAAACAGTCTATACACGTGACGGCTGTGCCGTCCAATCTTCTAGCTTGACTTTTTAAGTGTATCTCAATAATAATTGCTACCTTAAAAGTCAAGATTTATGTTCCAGGAAAGACGGGAAGTCCCGGCTATTTCCTACAGACAGGGAGGTTTTCACGCTCACATGCAGGAAAAAAAGATATGCATCATAGGCGGGGGGAACATGGGAGAGGCCCTCGCCTGCGGAATCATTTCAAGCGGCCTGGCGCAGGCTGAGGATATAACCATCCATGACATACGAAGGGAACGACTTGCGTACTTCAGGGACACATATCATGTAGGTGTTTCGGATGACATCAAGGAAACCTTAAAGACCTCCGATATTGTTATCCTGGCGGTCAAACCCCAGAATATGGAAGAGGTGTTGAAGAAGATGGCTGATGTCGCCGCAGACAGGCTCGTCATATCCATTGCGGCGGGTATCACCCTCGGGTTCATAGAGAAGCACCTGGGTGGAAAAACACGCGCAATCAGGGTCATGCCGAACACGCCCGCTCTGATAAGCGAAGGTGCGGCGGCTCTTGCAGGCGGGAAGAATGCCACGGACAGCGATATCGCCACAGCCCGCCGGATATTCGATTCCGTGGGAATCACCGTCGTTGTTAAAGAAGAACTTATCGACGCGGTGACAGGCCTGAGCGGAAGCGGTCCGGCCTATGGATTCATCATCATAGACGCGCTCGCACAGGCCGGTGTCAGCCAGGGGCTTGAAGCCGAGACCGCTTTAAAACTCGCGGCCCAGACCATGCTCGGCGCCGCGAAACTCTGTCTTAACGGAGATAAGACACCAGCCCAACTTACCGATATGGTCACCTCCCCCGGGGGCACCACCATAGAAGGCATCAAGGCACTCAGGGACGGGAAGATCGGGGAGACCCTTGCGGCGGCAGTGGAAGCCGCGACAACAAAATCAAAGGAACTGGGGCGGAAGTAACCCCCGTCGGTTGCATGAGAGAAAAGAAAGACGGAGCGTCACCCTCTATGAAAAACCAGAGTCATTTCGAGGCGAGGCAATAATGGCCGTAACTGTAAAAAGATTACCGAATAAATTTTATCCGGATCCCGCGCGGGTCATTGCCAAGTTCTATCTGCCCGG
>CAZOHQ010000213.1:0-4413 GCA_964579455.1 uncultured Syntrophaceae bacterium
GACGAGGGGCGATCCTTCCTCGGCTTCAACTTCCGCATGAATGAATTCCAGGGGGCGGTCGGTCTGGCCCAGCTCAGAAAACTGGACTACATCGTCGCCGAGCAGCGCACAAACAAGGCTGTCATCAAAGACGCCCTGGGCGCGGTCCCCGGAATCGGCTTCAGAAAACTGTTCGATCCCGACGGAGATACCGCGACGTTCCTGGGTTTCAATCTTCCGGATGAGAAAACAGCGAAACGCTTCCAGAAACTCCTCGCCGACAGGGGAGTGGGCACGATATACTACCGCGACAACGCGTGGCATTACGCCCCGAGGTGGGAACACCTGATCGCGCGGGCAACCGCCAATTCGAAGAAATTCCCCTTCACCAACCCGATGTACAAGGGAAAGGTCGAATACCGCGTGGAAGACATTCCCCACGCCGAAGAGATCATGAGCCGGACACTCTTCATGATCATACCGGTAAAGATGTCTGAAGAAGCACGGGCGAAGAACACCGACGCGATAGCGGCGGCGGCAAAGGAACTGTAAGATTATCGGATAGAAAAAATCATGGCGAACGTAATATGCATCATACCGGCGCGGTGGGGCTCATCGCGGTTTGAAGGGAAGCCACTGGCGGATATCTGCGGCAAACCCATGATACAGCATGTGTATGAAAAGGCGGCTGGAATCGGCATGGTATCGTATGTCGCTGTGGCCACGGATGATGCGCGTATCTTTGAGCGGGTGAGGGAATTCGGAGGGAATGCCGTCATGACCTCCGAACATCACCTGTCCGGGACTGACCGGATCGCGCAGGCCGCGGATGACCTCGGCCTGGATGATTCTGATATCATCGTCAACATCCAGGGAGATCAGCCCCTTTTCGTGCCGTCCCAGATAGAGGAGGTAGCCAGGCCCCTGCTGGACGACTCGTCATTGAACTTCTGCACACTCATCTACGAAATAAAAAGGGAAGAAGAGATACGTCATCCCAACGCGGTCAAGGTCGCCTTTGACAGGGACCACTTTGCCCTCTACTTTTCCCGGGCGACGATACCCTACGACCGCGACAGGAAAGAAGCGATCCCCTACTACAAACACCACGGAATATACTCATACCGAAGATCGTTTCTTCGGATCTTCACTAATCTGGAAGTGGGACACCTGGAAAGGACCGAGGCTCTCGAACAACTGCGGGCGCTGGAGAACGGATACAGGATAAAGGTCGTCGAGACCCTCCACGACTCCGTCGAGGTGGACACCCCGGAGGAACTCGAGCGGGTCTGTGCCATCATCGCCGGCGAAGGCGACTGATCTTTCATCCTGAACTTCTAACCTGATGGAGGAGTGAAAAATGGAATTCAAATTGGCGCATACCAATATCAATGTCTTTGACCTTGCCAGAAGTCTGGCTTTTTACCGGGAAGCGCTCGGGTTACGTGAAGTGCGTATTTATGAGCAGTCTGACGGTGAATTCAAGCTCGTGTATCTCTCTGATGAAGCCAACAATTACCAGATCGAACTCACCTGGTTGAGAGATCGAGAAGAGGCATACAACCACGGTGATAATGACCTGCATCTCGCCTTTGTCACCGATGATTATGAAGCCGCGTACAGCAAACATAAAGAAATGGGATGTATCTGTTATGAAAACAAGAAAATGGGAATATATTTCATTGAAGATCCTGACGGGTACTGGCTTGAGATAGTCCCCGAGAGAAGATAAGGGCTTTTTTTATCTGGGACGTATCGTAATTCTGAATTTTTACGAAAACAAATCTATTATAGCAGCTCTGTACTTCGGTAACTATGTGGAGCTTATCAAGGTGTGTTCCGTAATGCTATCCACTATGGCGGTATTCGGGACATTGTTGTCTCTTTTCTCCGGGAAATAGCTATCCTGTCCCATGGTTACAAGGGTTTTAAAATGATTTTAGACATACAGACAATTAGAATTGCTCATTTTTTCAGTCAATTTTTAGTAACTGTCTTTATGTTTTTCATATGGCAGCAGAACAGGGGGCAAATCAAGGGAATCAATTACTGGATGCTGAATCTTGTACTTCAGACCATCGGGATGTCTTTCTTTGCCTTCTCGATCTCTCCGGCGACTACCGGTTCTCTTTTGCTCGGCCCTATAGCCGCCGCCATGATTGTTACAGGAGCCCTGCTTTTCTTTTTTGGTTTTGCCGAATTCTCTGAAACGTCAATCGACAAGAGGCCATACTACCTGTTAATCGTAGCATTCGTTGTTATCTCGACAACTCTGAACCTTATTTTCGGCAAGAACCAATGGACATTTGCCGTATTCACCCTCGTCGTCCTTGTCATCATGATCCGCTATCTGGCCCTTTTTATTCCACTCCGTAAATCCCCCTACGGCTTAATCTTCAATGTGTTGTCAGTTATCTATACAATCTTTGTTTGTTCATTTTCCCTCCGTTTTGTATACACCCTGTTTCCCTCACTCTTTTCTTTTTCATCATTACTTGGAGAAAGCTTCATCTTAGCGACAACCGGTCTTGGGGCAATGCTCCTTCTGACGGGAGCCAATTACTGCGTCATCCTTTTGATAAATCAAAAGTTGATCTTTAATCTGGAACGGCATGCCCTTGTGCGTGAAGAAGTTGTTTCGGATTTGAGAAATCTTGCTGATATTGACGGACTGACGGATCTCTACAATCGCAGGGCGCTTGAAAACTTCCTCAAAAAAAAGCTCTCCATTGCCAGGAAAACGCAGTCAAGATTTACTATACTGCTCATAGATATTGATAACTTCAAGCAGATAAATGACAGCGCGGGGCACGACGAAGGGGACCGGGTTTTACAGGCGATTGCTTCGGTACTCAAGGGGCAGATGAGAAAACAGGAACTCGTTGGACGCTGGGGTGGTGATGAGTTTCTTGTCGTCTGCGATTCGACGAGTGGTGATGATATTTCCTATATCGCGAATCGATTACGCAAACAGATACGTCTCACTTTTTCAGAAACGAATATAAAAACCACGGTGAGCATCGGCTCGGCTATCTCTCTGCCGGATGATACAGAAACAACCCTCCTCAAACGAGCGGATATGAACATGTATCGGGCTAAGGGCGAGGGCAAAAACAAGGCAATCCTGGAATAGCGGATTGCGTCTCAGAGCTTGCATCTCAACAGTTCGCATTGAAATATGAAGACATCTGGGTAAATGAGGGACAGTGGGTCTGTTAAAAAACCTCGGTTCCAGTTGCGTTGCGATGTACCGCACTTCTCAATCCATGCTGCGATCAGCATTGCTTCACATGTGTGTTGACTCTTTGGTATGGAGAGGGTAAGTAGGTCTCTCATATATGCATATTGACTGGAGGTTTGAAAACTTTTGATCAATCAGATTCTGCCCGATCTCTACCGGATTACCTTGCCGATGCCCTTTCGTCTCCGCCACGTTCACATCCATGCCCTGGTACACGATGACAAGGTGACCCTGTTTGACGTGGGTATGAATATTCCCGAATCGTTTCGGGTGCTCGACGAGGCGCTGGCAACCCTGGGTATGACAACAGGAAATGTCGACCAGGTATTCCTGACTCACTTCCACGCTGATCATTGCGGAATTGCCGGCGAAATTCAGAGACGCTCCGGCGCCACAGTCCGGCTGTCGGCAATCGATGAGCAACGCCTTCAAAACCATAACAGGCCGGAAGATTTCGCCAAACGAACCCGGGATTTCTATCTCAGACATGGCCTTCCGCAAAAGGTCACGGACTCCCTCATCAACATCATGGCCACCTTTCGGAAGGCTACCATTCCGTTCCGGGTAGACAGTTATCTCAAACCCCACGCCAGATACATGGTAGGTGACAGGATACTCGAAATCATTCCCGCCCCGGGCCACACAGGCGGTCAGATGTGCTTTTATTTCCCGGAAGATACAATTCTTCTATCAGGAGATCATGTCTTGCCCGAGATCACGCCTAATCTCAGCCCCGATCTTTTTCATCTCGATTACCGCCCGCTCAGGAGTTTTCTTGACTCTCTTGAATCCATCCGGGATCTTCCGGTCAGGGTGGTCTATCCCTCTCACGGGGCTCCTTTCCCAGACCTCAAGAACCGCGTCGATGAGATCAAGGATCACCATGCCGAGCGGACACGGCTGATTGTCGAGGCCCTGCAAGGCAGCGAGAAGACATCCTTCGAAATTTCACGGGACATATTCGGGACGGACCTGCCGGATTTCGACCAGTATCTCGCCCTTAACGAGACGTATGTTCACCTGGTGGATCTTGTGGATAATGGCCTCGTGAGAAGCGAAGAATCGGGAGGTCATGTTCTGTATCGAGTCGTCTGAGGAATCTGCATGGGTGGAACGGAAATATGCACCATATCTGTTTCTGAAGCTAAGATTAATCTTCCAATCGGAACGATACTCTGACCCGTGCTCTGTAG
>CAZOHQ010000214.1:0-4407 GCA_964579455.1 uncultured Syntrophaceae bacterium
GTCCTATCTCAACACTCTTCTTCCGGTATTCCTCGATTTCGACCTTCGATTCATCCTCACCCTCACCCAGCTCCTGCTTGATAGCGTTGAGCTGCTGGCGGAGGTAATAATCTCGCTGTCCTTTATCGAGATCATCCTTGACCTGGGTCTGTATCTTATTCCCCAGTTCGAGAATTTCAAGCTGGTGACTCACGACCCGCGTCACCTGCTCGAGGCGTTTCTTGACATCCAGGATTTCGAGAGCCTTTTGCTTCTCCTCGGCATCAGCGTTGATCAGTGTGGCGATCATATCCGCCAAAGCGCCCGGTTCTTTGATAGTCGTTGCGAAGATGCCGAACTCCTGGGGGAGAAAGGGAGAAAGCTTCACGACCCGGTCAAAGAGATTCACGAGATTAGCCATCAGCGCCTCAATCTTGATCCCCTTCGCCTCTTTATCGGCAAGTGTCTTCACCTTAGCCCGGAGATAGGGTTTACCCTCGACAAGTTCGGTGATAGCGATTCTGCTGATACCCTGCAGAATCATCTGTGCTTTGTTTTCGGCTGTTTTTGCCATCTTCAGAATCGCAACGACCGTTCCGACATGGTGAATATCGTCGTATCGGGGAAGCTCATCGTCGGTAAGAGCTTTCTTCGCCATGGCAAAACCGATCAACCGGTCATCGGCCATCGCGTCATCGACAAGAGTAATGGCTCGCTCACCGACAACCTCCAGGGGGAATGTCATATGCGGATACACAACAATATTAAAAAGTGAAAGCACCGGAAGAACATCCGGTATCTGTTTATCTTTTAACTCTCCGGAAAGCTGCTGCTCAATCATGAAAACCCTCCACAGATCTTTTGAAGCGTCAACACCCCAGACTATTTACTCTGAATGGTAATCCTGCGTATTTTTCTGTCCGGGGGCAATTTCGGGATATGGATTTCAAGCATGCCGTCATTGTATGTGGCGGTGACATTATCCGTGTCGATGGGGATGGCTAGAGATAAGATGCGTTCGAAATAGCCGTAGGTAATTTCCGCGAGACGGTACCGGGAATTTTCCCCGCGGGATCGTTCCATCCTTTTCCCGGCTATCTTCACCGTCCGGCGGCTGATTTCCAGATGGATATCTTCATCGTTCACACCTGCCAGTTCCGCGACGATAGTTATCTCTTCAGTGGTTTCATAGATGTTAACCGGGGGTTTCCAGATACGTCTATGCTGGACAAAGGTCGGATCGAAGAGGCGTACAAGTCCCTCGGCAACGGTGCCCTGAATCTCGGTATCGGGCATAACCCGATCATCCCCAAACCTGATTTTAATAAAATCCATTTTCGGCTCCTGCGGGCCAGGCTTTTATTTTTATACCGGCATTTTCTTATAAAAACATAATAATGTCAATAGATGGAAGTCAATAAGGGCAACAGCTCTATTTTTAACCACGGACACTCCCATCTTACGATTCCTTTTAAGGAGAGGGCTCGTTTGGTTCTACTTCTATGGTCACTTCTACCGGAGGTTGTTTCCCGTTGGCGAACTGAACTCCCGGAGGGACTACGAGTTGCGGCGTGAGTTTTGTTGTGGCGGTAATCTACAGGAGGTCGATCGGCTCCGCTATCATTTTAATATTTTTAATATTTTTAGCAGGTGCCTTGATCTGAACCGAAGCGGGAGAAACGTTGACTTTCTGGAGGGTCAATTCTTCGGAAAGGGCTCCTGAGAAGCGAATGTCGATGGGCGCTTCAAAATTGGTAAGCATGTACGCGACAAATCTAATTTTATTCGGCTTGATGCTGACAACCGTCAGGTTGGTAGGATACTGAATATTGTTGTTTCCTATCGGACGTTCCTGCCGTCCTTCTTTAACCCCGGTCATATCAAGCGTAACACTCAATGACTCTTCGTTGAGGAGACCAAAGGCCTGTTTCGAGCCCATGAAGGTTACCGTTGTTTCTTTCGGCTTTTGGTCCTCGATGATCCAGTCAGATGGAAGATTGCGAGAAACAATGGGTCTCACGTAATCGCGTCTGATACTTTCGGTCTGATATCCGAAGGCGAGCCACAGACTGCAGGCTAGAAGAATGGCGACGACCTTCTCCCCCAGATTTTCACTGATCCACTTCATCCAGGCCCTGCTCCCTTTTTCAGGGTTTTCCTCATGGTAAAACCGATTGAGAATAGAGAGAAGATCCCCCGGACTGTGAAGCCTTGTGAGTGTTCCTTCTCGCGCGATGGAGACGGTCCCTCTCTCTTCCGAAACGACAATGCAGAGGGCATCGCACCGTTCCGAGAGACCCAGAGCAGCCGTGTGGCGCAGACCGAGATTGCCGATATTTCCCGGCTTTTCCGAGAGGGGGAGGTGGCAGCCAAACATGGCAATGCGCCCTCCCTCGATGACAACCGCCCCGTCGTGTCCTATTGAATTGGGATCAAAGATACTTTCAAGGATGGCCTCACTCAAGAAGCCTTTGAGGTCAAAACCCCCTTTAAGGTGACGATCCAGAAAATCATCGCCCTTAATGACAATGAGTGCCCCGCGGCGGCTTTGTATGATTCGAGTTACCGCGCGGCTGATGATCTCGGCTTCATCATGCAGTGATGTGCTGAGAGAGTCTTTTCTGGTGAATCTCCAGGTGGCGAGACGCTCGAAAAATCTGCGGAGATCTTCCTGGAATATGATTATCAGGGCGATTACCAGGATGGCGAAGAATCCCTGAAGGACGTATTCGGTAATGTACAGATGGAATATCCGGGCGATGGCATATATCGCCGCAAGTATGAAGATCCCGATCAGGACGAAACGCGATGCCGTTTTCTTGAACCATACCAGGATTATGTATGAGAATATGGCGATAATGGTGATGTCGAGAAGATCGGGAATTCGTATGGTATTGAATAATTGGAGAAGATATTGTCCCATGGCACCTTATTTTTACAGGCCTGATGTGAAAGGAAAGGCCTCTGCTTGCTGTATCCGGCAACCGATAACGGATACGGTATTTCGGATAGATTCATATTTTGCGTAAGTTTAGTACAATACGGTAATCTTTGGCAATATCTTTCTTTCGTGTATCTTGAAATTAATGTCGCTATTGTGCTAGTAAAAACGAAAGATACGCAATTTTCTGCGGTCCCGTTGTTGCTCTCAGAATTTACTCCGGGTTTCATCCCGGAGATTAGCGGTCTGAAAGGTGCCTATTCATGATGGACTCAAAAGGACATACCCCGGATCACCCCGCGGAGACGATGCTCTCTCTGGTGGGGAAGAGGGGGACTGTCCTGATCATGTGTCATAATAATCCCGATCCCGACGCAATCGCCTCGGCCGCCGCACTGAAATACATCTTTGCTCATACGCTCCGGCATAAGGCGGTCATCGGTTATGGCGGTTTCATCGGTCGGGCCGAAAACCGCCAGCTCATCCGGCGCCTGAAGATCGATATGGTACACACAGCTGATCTGAAATTTAATAATTTTTCGGTTATCGCGCTTGTCGACAGTCAGCCCAATACCGGCAATAATGCCATCCCCCGGAAGATCCTACCTCGCGTAGTCATTGATCATCATCCCATGAGAAGAGACACCGCTCGGTGTGCGTTCCATGATATTCGGCCCCGTTACGGCAGTTCCTCAACGATCCTGACGGAATATCTGCAGGAGCTTGATCTGACGATAGAACGCGGCCTCGCCACCGCTCTCTACTACGGGTTGAAAACCGACACGAACGGTCTCAGCCGTTCCTTCATGAAGGCCGATCTGGATGCCTTCAACTATCTTTTCCCCAAGATCGCGCCCCGGACACTGGCTGGAATAGAAAACCCAAGTATTCCGAAGTCCTATTATCTGAAATTTGCTGATGCGATTGCCCATTCGGTCCAGTATGGGGATGTAATGATCTCCCACATGGGTGCCCTGAATAATCCCGACATAACTGCCGAAATGGCCGATTTTCTCCTGAGGATGGAGAATATTCGCTGGACTCTCTGCATGGGGGAATTTAATGACGCCCTCTTCCTGTCGGTTCGGACCTCCCGCCGGGGATCAATGGCTGGGAAGATAGCGCTTCGCGTTGTTAAGGGACTCGGCACCGGTGGGGGTCATGAAAAAGCGGCTGGCGGAAGGATCGGCCTCGAGGGACTAAAGCCGGAAGAGCGGATGCAGGTTGCCAGAAAGGCTACCGATCGATTTCTGAAAGCTCTGGGCGTCCAGGACCGGGAGGGGAAGCCTCTCACCGCGGTGGGCCAGACAGATCTCCGGTAGAGATATCCTGAATGGGGATGTCTCTTTTCGACAGAGAAGACGGTCAAATCACCGTCGCACCTCGCCGCATCAGGCGGTATAAATAAATGAGATAGTCACCGGTTTGAACTGAACCGCGAGCGCATGCCCCGCTGCTTGCGGCGGGGTTAGCGAGCGAATAAAAAT
>CAZOHQ010000215.1:0-4405 GCA_964579455.1 uncultured Syntrophaceae bacterium
AACTGATGGTGCTGATCCTCAATGGAAGCAGGTGATGCATGACTGTAATATCAAGGTATCATATGCTCTGTCCCCGCAGGCCAAAGGTAAAATTGAACGGCCTTATAGCTGGCTTCAGGACAGAGTTGTACGAACGTGCGTGAGAGATGATGTAACTGATATACGGGATGCCCAAAAAGTGCTTGACCGTGAAATCCATAGATACAATTACCGTCAGGTACATTCTACAACCCAGGAGGTTCCTTACTTTCGTTTTCAAAGAGCGCTGGAAGAAAAACGGTCTTTATTTAGGGAGTTTAGAGTAAGACCACCTTATCAATCTGTGAAAGATATCTTTTGCCTGCGTATAGAGAGAACCATTGATTCTTATAGAAGAATATCTGTTAATAATCTGCAGCTAAAGGTTAATAATGTCACTCCGGGAAAAAGGGTGACGCTTCGGATTTATCCTCTGAACAAAGATATATATGAGGTCAGATTCTGGTGTGAGGATAAATTTATCGATGTCCAGAAAGTGAAAAACAGTGGCCTGAAAGGTGTTCACTTTTAATCTTTAAACGGTTCACATTATGGTGGTAAAAGGGTTGTTTCTTAATCGAATACAACCGGTTCTCTCAGGATAGCCCTTCTTGCCGCGGCGGCAAGGGAAGCTGTTTGCGGGTGAGTGTCCTTGAGGGATGCTATCTGATGGAGGCTGTCCGCTGTTCTCGATATCAGCATGGCAAGGTCGCCTTCCGCTATCTTTGTCCTCTGAACTAAACGGTCCCATTCTATTCCGGCAGCCCAGCTGTAGATCGCCGCGGATGTCCAGAGGGGGAGGGGCGCCGTATCAAATCCGGCAGCCGCCATTCTTTCCGAGAGTGACTTTGCAGATGTGGAGACCCTGTCAAAGGCCCTCCTCAACCGCTTCGGCAGGGAGGTTCTGCTTATGGTCATATTGTAGCTCCTGTCATACGTGAATGGCGCGATAACAGCGGCGAGAAGGGCTTCGTTATCGTATGGCAAGGTGTTATCTCTCAGGCATTGCGCGATAAGCAGGGGATTGTCCAGTCTGAGCTGTGAGGTCCAGGCACCGTCTTCAGTAAGACGGTTTTCTTCATCGACAAATCCTTCCGCTTTTAAAAAAGCGAGGTGCCTGTTAAAATCTTCCCAGAGGGTTCTTCCGCCCCTTTTCTTCCTGTGCTGATAATCCGCGAGCGATCTTTCAAAGATATCCCTGATCCCTTCAGGGGTATGGGACAGGAGGAGATTCAGTACCATGGAGAAATCACTTCGAATACGGCTTGTTATCTTTTCCGGTTCCGAAAAATAGAGTTTTTGGATATGGAGGAGATCCATGAATTTTCCGGGGAAGATCATCATAAAGCCTATGTTATCCTGCCCTCTTCTCCCGGCCCTTCCTGTCATCTGGTGAAAAGCGGTTGCATCTAGGGGTACAAATTCATGGCCGTTGAACTGGTCGGAGTTGAACAGCACCACGGTCCTCGCGGGAAAATTTACCCCGGCGGCCACGGTGGATGTAGCGAATACCGCGTCAAGATGCTTCCCTTTCATCATGGTCTCCACAACGGATTTCCATGCCGGGAGCTGTCCCCCGTGATGTGCCCCAACCCTTGCATACCGGAGACTGTGAAGCTGTTTGTGGCTCTTCATGTAGGGATGGTGCTCCA
This sequence comes from uncultured Syntrophaceae bacterium, assembly GCA_964579455.1. Taxonomy (GTDB): domain Bacteria; phylum Desulfobacterota; class Syntrophia; order Syntrophales; family UBA2210; genus UBA2210. The sequence continues at coordinate 1,671 of CAZOHQ010000215.1, forward strand.
GTATTTCTTGAAGATCTTTTTCGAAGTGGCTGTTGTTGCCGCGATCAGATGTGAGTTTGCAGAGGTTTACCGCGGCATCGCAGTCCCCCCTTGATTTCAGGAAGAAGATTGCCGGCAGCAGGTTAAACGTGCGCATAATTTCTATGATTGTGTCAAATGGAGGCAGGTTGCCCCTGAAGGAGCGCCTGTTTCTGTTTTTTTCAAGCCAGGAGATGGGGTTGTCATGCAGCCTGTTTCCATTCAAAAGAGGCGTTACCTTTCCCGGGGGATTGAGAAACAGAGGGTAAAGGGGGACAGGCCTCTCATTCTCTTGTATAACAACACATTCCTTGTTTCGCAGCGCACTCAACCACCCCGCTATTTCCCGGCTGTTTCCAATGGTGGCGGACAGCAGGAGCATATGTATCCTGGTCGGAAGATAGATCATTATCTCTTCCCATACCACACCCCTGTCTTCATCCCCCAGGAAATGCGCTTCGTCCAGTATGACGAGATCACAATCAAGATCTTCACTTGAGTGCATGGCTTCATAGAGCTTGTTTCTCAGGATCTCGGTGGTCCCCACTATTATGGGGGCATCCGAGTTCTAATTTGTGTCACCAGTCAGAATGCCAACATTTTCATCACCGAAGATGGCGCCAAACTCAGACCGTTTGGCATTGGTAAGCGCCTTCAGCGGAGAGGCATACCAGCAGCGGCCGCCTCTCTCATAGATGGGTTGAATGGCTTTTTCGGCGATCCATGTCTTCCCCGCCCCGGTTGGCGCCGTTACGAGACAGTCGGTTCTCTGTATGGCCTTGAGGGCGTCTGATTGAAAGGGGTCGGGCCTGAAGGGTGCAGGGTCAGGGTTGCCGATACGGGAAAACACTTTCTCCAGCGCGGGAGCGGCCTGCGGATTCACTGCCGCACGATTCTCCTGGTCAGTTCGCTTGCTTCTTCCTCGTGAATGGTGGTACATGTGACCCGTTTTTCTGGGGAGGGAAGATCGTTTCCGGGTATGTGTCATATAGTGGCGTATCCTGTCTGTTATTATCAGTTGAAATAGATATCACAATTCAAGGGACATGTAAAAGCGGAGGTATTGCATGAGGATTGTTGACAAGCTGAAAGGCATATACTGGGGCTGGTTTATTGTCACGGGAGCGTTTCTTATATTGGGCGTGAACTATGGTGCCAGATATTGCTTCGGGGTCTTTGTACGTCCGATGTTTATGGATAGTCAGTGGCAAATGTCGGCCATATCCCTTGGATTTTCGATAAATATCCTGATGTATGCGTTGGGTGGTCTGGTCAGCGGACGGCTGATCGATAGGATGGCTCCCCGATGGATAATGACGGTAGGTGCATGCATCACCGCACTCGGTTTTATTTCAACAGGCTTTGTTCATACGCCGGGCCAGCTATATATAACCTATGGGGTATTATGCGGCATTGGATCCGCCGGGATAGGCGTCGTAGTAAGTAGCGCCTCTGTCGGGAAATGGTTTGTCAGGAAAAGGGGTGTAGCCATAGGGGTGGCGTCGATAGGGATTGGTTTTTGTACTATGACCCTCACGCCAGTGGCGGGTTATATCGTCAAGAACTACCATTGGCGCAGCGGGTTCATATTCCTCGGAGTGACAGTTCTGGTTGTGGGCGTGCTTGCTTCGCAGGTCCTGATGGGAAAAACCAAACCGGAGGAATATGGTATGTTGACGGATGGGGATCTGCCCGAAACAAAGCCGCTTGTGCAGAGAGAGGATATCCTCGTATTGCCGTATGCCTCACTGGCAACCGTTCTCAGGGATCATCGGTTCTGGATAATTGTGGTCTGCTTCAGTGGTACGATTATGGCCGAGATGATGGTGTTTGTGCATCAGGTTTCCTATGCGGTCGACAACAATATAGGAAAAATAGCCGCAGCTTCCTCTCTGGGCGCTATAGGGGTTGCGAGTATATTCGGGAGATTCTTTTTCGGGTGGCTGAGCGATCATCTCAATGATCCCAAATATTCGGCCCTGCTGGGATATCTTGTCATGGCATCCGGGATGGTTATTCTGCTGAACACAAAGACCGCCGGAATGTTGTATGCGTATGCCCTTGTCTTCGGTTTCGGATATGGTTCTCTCGCGCCCATGATGCCGGTTTTGCTCGCCGACAGATTCGGCAGGGAAGTGCTGGGATCGGCATACGGGTTGCTGACATTCTTCACAGCCGGTATTGGAGGGAGTATGGGGCCTGTGCTGGGAGGGTTCATTTACGATAAGACAGGTTCGTATGCCTTTGCGTGGAGCATGAATATTATTGTACTGATCTCTGTTTCCCTCCTGATATTAATCTTGAAACCGAAGAGGCAATATACCGGAAAAATGCGTTGAAATCAGGAGAAAATGAATTGAACAGCGAGCGCAGTTCCCGCTGCTTGCGGCGGGGTTAGCGAACGAATAACAAATAAACATGTTCCATACCAATCGGAGATTTCCCGCAACTTGTTGCGGGGAACTTCAATGATTATTAAGCATCACATGGTCTATATTTTGGGCAGTTTTTTGACGGTGTTCATAGCTATCTTTCAGCCAGCCGCTAACCGGTTAAAATCAGAGCAATAAGCTGTAACTAGATAATTTTATTGTACATAACCGCACTGCTTATTTTGTGTGCAATCTGGTATAAGTAGGAGAATCTACAGCACTTACAAGTATGATCAACAAGGTTATCAACATGCTTGTCAACAACTCTGTTGATTACATCTCTGT
>CAZOHQ010000216.1:0-4403 GCA_964579455.1 uncultured Syntrophaceae bacterium
GAGGAAACCCCTTCTGTATTATATTGAGAATTTCCCTGTCTAAACGATCCATACTTATTTCACATTCCACGTTTTCACAACCCATCATCCGGCATCGTACAAACCGGTCTACTCCACTGTCATCATATCTTTATTTACTTCCAACACCTTAAGCCCAACTCCCTTCACCATAATGATATCCTCCACTTTCACAAAAGGGCCGTTGGCTTTCCTGTACAGCACTATCCTTTCAGCGTACTTCGGACCTATACCTTTCAAAGCGACCAACTCTTCGACGGTAGCGGTGTTGATGTTGATCTTTTTCCCCACATCAGACAGCGCGACAGGAACCATTGACATCACTAATATAACCACAACCAGAAGCACAAGGATTCTTTTACCGTTCTTCATACACAGACCTCCTTACATCCAGTGACGAGTCATAAAAAGGCGGATTATACTGTCATCATCTCTACGTTGAAGCATCGAATGAACACGGCTGGTTTTTTCTTATACTCGATTTCCTGTTATTATCTTTTGGATGACATACTCCTGCATTTCGGTGGTCAGTTCCGGGTATATCGGCAGCGCGATGGTATGTTCCGCGGCGTATTCGCTGTTGGTAAAATCGCCTGATGTATAGCCCAGGTACTTGAAGCACTCCTGTTTGTGAAAGGGTATGGGGTAGTATATTTCTGTGCCTATGTTGCTTTCCGTAAGGAACTTCCTCAGGTCATCCCTTCGATTCAAGACCGATATAACGTACTGGTTGTAAATATGATATTCTCTTTTAAAGGCAACTATGGGAGTCTTTACGCCTTCAATCTTCAGATTTCTGTCGTAGCAGGCGGCATTCTCCTGTCTCATCGAATGCCATTTATCGAGGTGAGGCAGTTTCACCGAAAGAATCGCCGCCTGTATCGGATCAAGCCGGAAGTTGCCTCCGATCAGCTCGTGGTAGTATTTCGGGTTGGCGCCGTGGTTTCTGAGTTTCTTCAGTTTTTCATCAATGTTCGCATCGTTTGTAACGACCATTCCGCCATCGCCCATGCCTCCCAGATTTTTACTGGGAAAGAAAGAAAAGCAACCCATCGTACCCATGCTGCCGGCTTTTTTTATTTCAGACCTCGAAGGATATCTCGCGCCGATGGCCTGTGCCGCATCTTCAATCACCGGTATACCGTATCTCCCGGCAATTTCAAGAATCGGATTCATATCCGCACACTGGCCATAGAGATGCACGGGAATGATCGCCTTTACGCTGTTTCTCTTTGCCGTTTCCGATTCAAGCCATTCTTCAAGGGCATTGGGACTCATATTATATGTATCGGGATCTATGTCCACGAACACGGGGGTTGCATTGAGTCTTGCAATAACGCCTGCCGTGGCGAAAAAAGAAAAGGGTGTCGTGATGACGATATCTCCGGGACCGATATCCAGGGTCATAAGAGAAATCAACAGTGCATCGGTCCCCGATGATACACCGGTGGCATACCTTACACCCACATATTTCGCGATCTGACTTTCAAGGTCCTCTACCTTCGGACCCATGATATACCGGGTGGAACTTATTACTTCATTGACGGCACGTTTCACATCATTTTCGATTGTCTTTAATTGCGGTTTCAGGTCGAGTAACGGTACTTTCACACATATTCCTTTCTTTCAACTGATTGAGTGATTGAGTGTCACATCTTCAACACTACATATTCACAGTGAGTATCTTTGCATATCCGTGAGATAAAACCCACATATTTAAGATGTAACCCTTGTATCTCCTTTAAAATGTTGTATTGTTTTTTTGAGGCCTTTTTCGAGGTCAATTTTCGGCTCCCATCCAAGTTTTTCTCCGGCCAGAGTTATATCTGGCTGGCGTTGCCGGGGATCGTCCTGTGGGAGAGGCTTGTGAATAATCCTTGATTTTGAATGTGTCATTTCTATAATTTTTTTGGCGAGTTCGAGGATGGAACATTCGCCGGAGTTGCCCAGGTTTACAGGACCGACGAAATCATCTGGACCATTCATCATCCGGATTATACCGTCTATCATGTCATCGACATAGCAGAAGGAACGGGTCTGCGATCCGTTCCCGAAGATTGTTATATCCCGATTCTTCAGGGCCTGGACGATGAAGTTGCTGACTACCCTGCCATCGTCCAGTTGCATCCTCGGTCCATAGGTATTGAAAATCCGGACTACCCTGATGTTGACTTTATTTTGCCTGTGATAATCGAAAAAGAGGGTCTCGGCACAGCGTTTACCCTCATCATAACAGGACCGTATGCCGATGGTGTTGACGTTGCCCCAATAGTCTTCCTTCTGAGGATGAACAGCGGGATCTCCGTAGATCTCACTGGTGGAGGCCTGCAGGATCCTGGCTTTCACCCTTTTTGCCAGTCCCAGCATGTGGATGGCGCCCATGACGCTGGTCTTGACTGTCTTTACCGGGTTGTACTGGTAGTGGGTGGGAGAGGCGGGGCAGGCCAGATTATATATCTCGTCTACTTCGAGGAAAATGGGCTGCACCACATCGTGACGTAACAGTTCAAAGTTGGGTTTTCCAAGGAGATGGTTCACGTTCTGCTTTCCGCCGGTGAAGAAATTGTCCAGGCACAAAACGTCGTGGCCCTCAGCAACCAGCCGATCACAGAGATGCGAGCCTAGGAATCCGGCGCCACCGGTAACCAGAATGCGGCGAGTATTGCATCTCTGCACTTTTAATCCTGAATCTTTAATTGAAAACTCCTTACGTGAATCTTGAATTTAAATAAAGAATACAACATTAATAATTATTTACATACCACTTGTATGTCTTTTCTATGCCCTTTTTAAGGGAGGTATCTGCTCTCCAGCCCTTGCCTTGCATCCTGGATATATCAAGCAGTTTCCGCGGGGTACCATTCGGTTTTGTCTTATCCCACTCTATCGAGCCATCGTAGCCCACGATCCCCGATATCATTTCGGCCAGTTCCCGTATGGGTATGTCTTTTCCGGTGCCGACATTGATGAATTCGCCGACATCTTTCGCGTCATAATTTTCCATGAGAAAGACACAGGCGGCGGACAGGTCATCCACGTAGAGAAATTCTCTTTCCGGCTGCCCGCTGCCCCACAGAACGACCCTGTCCGGGTGGATACCGAATCCCGACAGGTGCCCGGCAATCAGTGCCGGACTATCGGATGGGCCGACGGGCAGGCTGTTTCCGAACCGTTCAAGGTCGCGATACAGGGCCGGGTAATCCTGCCTATAAAGGAGTTTTGCAAGGTGCATCTTGCGGATCAACGCGGGAAGGACATGTGAGGTTTCAAGGTCAAAGTTGTCGACCAGGCCGTAGAGATTTGTGGGCATAACGGACATGAAATTTGTCCCGTATTGTTCGTTATAATACCGGCACAGCTTTATCGCAGCTATCTTCGCTATGGCGTAGGGCTCGTTCGTCGGCTCTAACTCCGATGTCAGGAGGTATTCCTCCTTGAGGGGCTGCCGGGCCTGCCGGGGGTAAATACAGGAAGAACCGAGATTCAGAAGCTTTTTGACACCATACGTGTATGAGGCATGGATCACGTTTGCGGCTATCATCATGTTTTCATAGATGAACTGTGCCTTGTATGTGCTGTTGGCTAATATCCCTCCCACCTTCGCGGCGCAGAGAAAGACATAGTCGGGCCGTTCCTCTTCAAAGAAGTCTTCAACATCCTGCTGTCTCGTGAGGTCGAACTCGGCGTGAGACCTGCAGATGAGATTGGAGTACCCTCTGCCTTCAAGCCTCCTTACGATAGCGGAGCCCGCCATGCCATGATGGCCGGCGATATAAATTTTAGCATCTGTCTGGTTCATTTTTCTTTTAGTAGTAGCAACGACAATTTTTAATAACCGGCATCGTTGAGGATCTTTTCCTTTTTGGCCAGTTCGAGGTCCGTTTCGATCATCATTGCGATAAGCTGGTCGAAGGTGGTCTTGGGTTTCCATCCCAGGATTTCTTGCGCTTTTGTGGAATCACCGAGAAGCATGTCAACTTCGGTCGGCCTGAAGTAGCGTTCGTCTATCTCCACATAGTCGTGATAATCGAGGTCGAGTTTCTCAAAAACCCTTTTTACAAATTCACGCACCGAGTATGTCTCGCCTGTGGCGATGACAAAATCCACCGGTTCATCGTGCTGCAGCATCATCCACATGGCCTCTACATAATCGCCCGCAAATCCCCAGTCTCTCTTCGCATCCAGATTCCCCAGGTAGAGCTTTTCCTGCAGGCCCAGTTTTATTCTGGCTGCCGCACGAGTGATCTTTCGTGTGACAAATGTCTCACCACGCCGCGGGGATTCATGGTTGAACAGGATGCCGTTACAGGCAAATATATTGTATGCCTCGCGATAGTTCTTCACCATATAGTAAGAATATACCTTGGCCGCGGCGTAAGGGCTTC
>CAZOHQ010000217.1:0-4402 GCA_964579455.1 uncultured Syntrophaceae bacterium
TGAACAAGACATCAAAAACCGGGAGGAATTTCTCGAATACGCAAAGTCCGTGGGGGGTGCCATACTCCCGAAGGCACAGGGACTACTGGAGGATGTTATACCGGTGGTCAAGGCACGCGGAGAAGTCGGAGAGGTTCTCCACAGGCTGGAGATCGCGAATAGTACCAGCAGGGTCGCGAAAGATTTCATCGCCGTCCTCAGGAAAGATGTAGACCGGCTGATACCGGAGGATTTCGTGGAAATCTATGAAGAGGAGCGGTTATCTGACATACCGAGGTATCTGGGCGCCATTATGATTCGAGCAGAAAGAGGCATGGCGCACCTGGAAAAGGACACCATCAAGGCTGACAGGCTCAAGCCCTTTGTCGACAAGCTGGAGGAGATGTTGCAAGCGGAGCCCTCTTCGTCCGAAGAAAAAAAGCGGGCCGTGGAAGAATATGCGTGGATGGTGGAGGAATACAAGATATCAGTCTTCGCGCCGGAGATGAAGACCGCCCGCCCCGTATCCCCGAAGAGGTTAACAAAAGAGATAGACGCTATTGAGCGGATGGTTTAAAAAAAAATTACATTACCTACACGTAGGGTATCTTCAGCTTTTGACCGACATATATCCTGTTTCTTGACCTGATATTGTTGACCTTCATCAGAGCCCGTATCGTTGTGCCGTATTGCCCGGAGATACTTTCCAAATTATCCCCCCTCCTCACCACATATACCATTGGCACAGACTCTACGCGGTGTATCTTCAGCTTCTGACCGACATATATCTTGTTCTTGGACTTGATCCTGTTGTCCTTCATCAGGGCCCGTATCGTTGTGCCATGTCTTTCGGCTATACTCTCCAACTGGTCTCCCCGTTTCACCACATATACCAATGGTCCCGCGGGACGTTCGGCAGGAGTGCCTGAAGGTATCCTCAGTTTCAGCTTCTGACCGACATATATCTTGTTCCTGGATTTGATATTGTTGATCCTCATGAGGGCCTGGATCGTCGTGCCGTGTCTTTCGGCAATCCGCTCCAGCTGGTCCCCCCGTTTCACCACATATACCGATGGCGCGGGACGTTCGGCAGGAGTTCCGGAAGGTATCTTCAGCTTCTGACCGACATATATCTTGTTCTTGGACCTGATATTGTTGATACCCATGAGGGCCTGTATCGTAATACCGTGTCTTACGGCAATCCGCTCAAGTTGATCCCCTTTCTTTACCCTGTAGGTGATATATGTCGTTTTTGCGGCAGGGGAAGACGGTTTCGGTGTAAGAACCTCTTTACACCAACTCCTGTCCGCCGCGTAGGGAAGCGGGAGAAAACTGTCAACGGCATAGGCTATCGCCCACGCGATATCGGTCTGATAAGAAGACTGCCGGAGCATGAGTTCTTCTCTTGGATTTGTAATATAGGCGGTTTCTATCAGAAGGGAAGTAACATCGGGAAGCTTGAGAACCCTGAAGGGAGCTTCCTGAACCCTTGAATATTTAAGATGATTTATCGGCTTTATCTTTTTCAGAGCGATGCCGCCAAAGACCTTGGAGCGGTTTATGGTCTCAGTCTGCAACATATTGAGAGTTATCGGATCGGATTCCCCGTTATTATATCCCCCATTCTGGGAGCCACCTATGATATCAGACAGATTCTCGTTCTGTGCAAGAAGTTTCGCGGCCTCACTGCTTGCTCCCCCGGTTGACAGGCAATATACGGATGTCCCCCGGGCTCCTCTGCTTCTGTGGGCATCGGCGTGGATGCTGATGAAAATATCCGCGCCATATTCCCTGGCTATCCTGCCCCTGCCTTTCAAAGATATAAAATAGTCACCCTTTCTCGTAAGAAAGGCCTCGTAGCCCCTCTTTTTCAGGATTTTCTGTAGCTGTTTCGATATACCAAGAACCACATCCTTTTCGAGTGTCCCTCTGCGGCCAACGGCACCCGGATCTTCTCCACCGTGTCCGGGATCAATAACCACCACCTTCTTTTCAAGTATTTTTACCTTCTTCCTCTCCTCGCTTTCCTTCTTTTCCATGTCCGGAAGCATGACATCAATAACGATACGATGAGGTTTTTCGATTATCTTTCCAAGTTTAAACACCTTCATCCCGACATTATTCGCCACCCGCAATTCCACTCGGGAGCCCCCTTCAGGCAGGGAAACCAGGAGGACCTCTTTGACCGCGGGTTTGTCCAAGTTATATGTACGAGGGATATCGATGGGCAAGACCGCATCTTTCAGGTCGACAAATATCCTTCCGCTCTCTCTTTCAACCGTGAAAGACGTCTCGTCGCCCACATCCAGAACAACTCTCGTGTGATCCGGAGCCGTCCAGTGCCGTACATTGAGGATGTCCACCGAGCCGAATGCCCCTGAGCAGGGGATGGTCATGCAAAGCAGAGTTAAGAAAAAAGTAAGCCGTAACATCTTTTTCATTACCCCTCGGATGTCTCTCTTTCACCAACTTTTTGGGCGGGAGTTTAACAGTTTTACCCGCTGTTTACAACCCCACGCGGGTTTCCCGACTTGACCTTACTCAAATCTTTTCCCCGCTCCTCCGTGTACAAGCTCTTCACCAAGGGCACATTGGACGAGGTTGCTCAGCATGTAGGGTTCAGGCCCTTCCGTCTTTGATCTGTTCCTGAGCGGGATTTGCGCTTGCTGCTCAATTGAAAGATCTATAAAATACCGGTTTATTCGGCGGTCCGGCAATACGGCCCCAACCGTATGCCGATAGCACCTGAAAACCGATTGGGATGGTATATGAATGCCCCGGCACAAGTCAAGAAAGTCTCAATACTCTTCAACCTCGCCCCTGTCCGGTTGAAAAGTATCGTTATAGCCCTCATACATGGGAGATTTCAACAATATAAACAAATCTCGGCAATAGAAGCCTGGCCATAACTACCCGAAGTTAGGCATTTTACCCCGATATTATAACCTCAACCTGGTTTTCATTTATAAAAGGGGTTGACAACGGAACATTCAAATGACATTTATGATCTGAAAAATAACAGAGAATATCCAATGAAGATAAAGAACATATTCAGAGAAAACAAAGCTACTCTCTCATTCGAGTTTTTTCCACCATCCAGAGATGGAAATATCGAGGAACTGTACCGAGCGATCCAGGAACTTGCGGAACTGAATCCCGATTTTATCTCTGTCACCTACGGAGCGGGAGGCGGTACAAGAGAAAAGACCGTGGAGATCGCCTCAACCATCAGGAACGAATACGGAAGGGAGACCCTCGCCCATCTGACATGTGTTCAGGCAACCAAAGACGACATACGAGAGCAACTCGACAGATTGAAAGAGGAAGGGATAGAAAACATCCTGGCCCTGCGGGGGGACCCGCCGAAGGGAGAGGAGCGTGTTGTCAAGACGAAGGGCGGCTTCGGATACGCCAACGAACTGGTAGAGTTCATCAAAATGAACGGTGATTTTTCCATAGGGGTCGCGGGTTACCCCGAGGTACACCCGGAGGCTCCGGATATGGAGCATGATCTCGTTAACCTGAAGAGGAAGATCGACGCGGGGGCCGACTTCATCATAACCCAGATGTTCTTCGATAACGAATACTTCTACAGGTTCAGGGACAATGCCATATCGGCTGGGATACGCGTTCCCATCATCCCGGGGATCTTCCCGATCTTCAGCTACAAGCAGATATCGCGTATAGCCGGGCTATGCGGCGCGAAGATACCACAGCAACTGCACGATAAGCTGTCGAAGGTAAGCGAAAAAACCGAAGAGGTGGAGAAATACGGCGTAGAACACGCCATCCTCCAAAGCGAAGACCTCCTGGGGAACGAGGCTTCGGGTCTGCATTTCTACAGCATGAACCGGAGCGGGCACGTAATGCGCATAATTGAGGAACTACCCCAAAAATCATTTGAAAACAATTCCGTTTTGGAATAGTGTTCGGTGTTCTTAACAAGGGCGATTAGCTCAGATGGATAGAGCGTTGGCCTCCGAAGCCAAAGGCCCTGGGTTCGAGTCCCAGATCGCCCACCATAATAAATACAAGAGGTTATGAGTTTTTCATAGCCTCTTTTAATTTATAATATTGATTTCCCCCACACTATACCCCACTCGTTTTGTGGATTTTGGCCTTTGTTCGCTCAGACTCGTCTCAAATTTCAGAAATATTTCCTTGACCTTCATTGATGAAGTTAAAACAGTTATGGGGGAGTATCTGCAACTGGCAGATCGATTCTACTAGGAGAATAAAGATTACCAAGCACCACAGCAACATGAAGCGGCAAAGAAGGCTTTTGAATATTTCATGAAGTTAATAAATCTGGCGGTGGATTATCACAAAGAGAGGTGATTCGGGGTGGGGTATTCTCGTTATCGTTAACAGTAGAGTAGAGAGCTGGCGTAGTGGCTAATTGCTCTATCTCCAGCTCCCCCTC
>CAZOHQ010000218.1:0-4399 GCA_964579455.1 uncultured Syntrophaceae bacterium
TGTTGGGCAGAATTACGATAGATGACATCGTCGACGTCATGGAGGAGGAAACTTCGGAGGACATCTACAGGATTGCCGGTCTTGCCGAAGATGACAGTATTTTCAATGATCCCGGACAGTCCGTAAAGAAAAGACTGCCCTGGCTCTATCTCAATCTCCTGACGGCACTTGCATCTGCGCTGGTTATAGGGTTCTTTGAGAATACCATACAAATGGTCGTCGCCCTCGCCGTGTTTATGCCGGTAGTTGCCGGTCTTGGAGGAAATGCCGGAAGTCAGACGCTTACACTGATCGTACGGGGAATGGCACTCGGCGATGTCACGTTCGAAAATTCAAAGAAGGCGCTTTATAAACAGATCACCGTGGGGATTGTTAACGGCCTTGCGGTGGGCATTGTCATCGGTGCCATAGCATATTTCTGGAAGGGAATGCCCATACTGGGTCTGATCCTCGGTCTCGCCATGATGATCAATGTGTTCGTGGGGACACTGATAGGGATATTGATACCCCTGAGTCTGAAGTGGCTGAAGGCCGATCCCGCCCTGGGCTCTCACATTTTTGTAACTGCCTTCACGGACGCGTTCGGGTTCTTTTGCTTCCTGGGTCTCGCAACCATATTCCTGAAACTGCTGGCATGAAAAGGCCTTCCTTCAAGACGCAGGCTTTCGTCCTTCGTTTTCTTAATTATGGAGAATCTGACCGCATTGTTACGTTTTTTACCAGAGAATTCGGCAAGGTCAGGGGAATTGCCAAAGGTGCCAGACGGAGCAGAAAACGATTTCCCAACGCCATCGAACCATTCTCTCATTCCATACTGCTCTTCTCACGAAGGAGCGAAGACAGCCTGTCCATCATAGAAAACTGTGACGTAATCGAACATTATCCGGAAATCCGGGCAAACCTGCGAAGGACCATGACCGCGTCATACATGATTGACCTCATAGATCTGTTTACCGGAGAAGGCAAGAAAAGCGCCGGCATCTTCCAACTCCTGTCCAGTTTTCTGGGACTTCTGGAGACGGGAAATGGCCTGGAGGAGACAACAAGATTTTTCGAACTGCGCCTTCTGACGCTCTCGGGATACGAGCCGTCACTGGATCGGTGTATAATCTGCAATGCATCACTTGATGAAATCAACTCCGCATTCTTCGACGCGACAAGGGGCGGCATACGGTGTTCTCAGTGCGGTCGGGGCGACCAGGACTGTGTACCGGTGTCCGCCGGGACACTCAAGACACTTCTCATGGGAAAGAACATCGAAACGGACCGGATACCCCGTCTGATCCTGTCGGAAAATGCCATGAGGGAAAGCAGACGGATCTTACGGTCATTCATACGCCACACCCTCGGGAAAGAGCCAAAATCCCTGCAGGTGCTGGATGAAATCAGTAAAATGATTTAGAAAAGATCTGCTCCTGTTTGAAGATCCCCGCAATCCCATATACCTCCGACAGGCTGCGGGAAATTTCCGACTGAGCGGGGAAAAACTTTGATTATATGGATCTCTCTATTCAGTTGAATGCTCCCAGCAACAAGTTGCGGGGAATCTCCGATTGATATGGAATATAGTTATTTTGATTCGCCCGCAAATAGCGGGGGATGTGCTCGCTGTTCAATTCAAGGACCTGATTTACCTTGACATCCATCTCCCCTTAATGATAGTTTCGCCCCGCATTTAAGTATAGTTACAAGAAAGTCCAAGGAGGCAAAAGTGACCTTTCAGGAACTGATATTCGCTCTGGAAAAATACTGGGCCGATCAGGGGTGCATCGTACAGCAGCCCTATGACATAGAAGTGGGGGCCGGCACGTTCAACCCGGCAACTTTTCTCAGGGCGCTCGGTCCGGAACCGTGGAATGTCGCCTATGTGGAACCGTCACGCAGGCCCACCGATGGCCGATACGGCGAAAACCCCAACAGACTCCAGCATTATTACCAGTATCAGGTGATAATGAAACCGTCTCCCCTCAATATCCAGGACCTGTATCTTAACTCCCTCAAGAGTTTCGGCATAGACCCACTCGACCACGATATTCGATTCGTGGAGGATGACTGGGAATCGCCGACCCTCGGCGCCTGGGGACTGGGCTGGGAGATCTGGCTCGACGGCATGGAGATTACACAGTTCACATACTTCCAGCAGGTAGGCGGAATAGACCTGCACCCCATATGCGTCGAGATAACATACGGCATAGAACGCATCGCCATGTATCTTCAGGAAATCGATAATGTATACGACCTTGAATGGGGGCATGGGATAAAATATGGAGATGTCCACCACAAGAGCGAAGTCGAATTCTCCACCTACCAGTTCGAAGAGGCCGACACCGATATGCTGAGAACACTTTTCGATATGTACGAGGCGGAATCGATAAAAACCGCGGAGAAAGGTCTCGTCCTCCCCACATACGACTATTGCCTGAAATGTTCGCACGCATTCAACATCCTGGACGCGCGAGGCGCCATAAGCGTCAATGAGCGTACTAGTTATATCGGAAGGGTAAGAAATCTCGCGCGCCTCAGCGCCGAAGGATACGTTAAACAGAGAGAAGAGATGGGATATCCCCTCACGGGAAAGTTCAACAGGAGTTAACGCAGGAGTTATTTTTCTCATGGCCAAAGAATTATTGCTGGAAATAGGAACCGAAGAGATCCCCGCAGCCTTCATGCCGAAAGCGATGAAGGATATGGAGAGAATCATCACAAAGGAGTTTTCCGAAAACCGTATCGGCCACGGTCGCATTAAAACCATGGGCACTCCGAGAAGGCTTCTTCTGTCAGTTATGGATGTGGACGAACGGCAGGAGGACCAGCTTCTGGAAAAGATGGGCCCTTCGACGAAGGTGGCATTCGACGCAGAGGGTGCACCCACAAAGGCGGCCATCGGATTCGCCCGGGGGCAGGGAATGGAGGTCTCCGAACTGGAAATAGTAGAAACCCCCAAGGGAAAACAGATCTGCGCGCGAAAAAAGATCGTCGGTGAAGATACAAAGGCCATTCTGACGGATCTCCTGCCGCGATTTATCATGTCCATCCCCTTCCGGAAATCGATGCGCTGGATGGATCTGGATATACGCTTTGCGCGACCGATTCACTGGATACTGGCTCTCTTCGGGGATGACATCGTTCCCTTTTCGATAGAAAACATAACCAGCGGCAACACAAGCCGCGGGCACCGGTTCATGGCCCCGGAGCCGTTCACGGTCGCGGGGTTTGAAGACTATCTTAAAAAAGCAGAAGAACGATTTGTTATCGTGGAGCCGGACAGGAGAAAGAAGATCATACAGGACGAGGCCAGAGCGGCCGCCGAAGCCGTCTCGGGGTCCGTCCTTGAAAATGAAGACCTCCTCGGAGAGGTGAGCTTTCTCGTCGAATACCCCTCCGTTGTATGCGGAACCTTCGACAGGGAATATCTCTCGCTCCCCAAAGAGGTCCTTACCACGGCCATGATGAAAAACCAGAAATACTTCCCTGTTGTCGATACGCAGGGAAATCTGCTTTCGTATTTTATCACCGTGAACAATACGCTTGCCCGCGACCCTTCGGTCGTGGCTCGCGGCAATGAAAAGGTCATACGGGCGCGGCTCGCCGATGCCCGGTTCTTCTTCGATGAAGACCGGAAGACGCCCCTCGAGAATCACCTGGAAGACCTGAAGGATGTCGTGTTCCACCGCTCTCTTGGTACTTCCTATGAAAAGGTGATGCAGTTCCGTGAGCTTGCAGCATATATTACAGAAACGCTTAATCTATCGATCAGTGACACCGTTGACCGAGCGGCGCTTCTTTCCAAGGCAGACCTGGAGACTCAGATGGTGTACGAGTTTACCGAACTCCAGGGCGTAATGGGGAGGGAGTATGCTCTGTTGCAGGGTGAAAAACCCGTTGTTGCAAAGGCGATCTACGAACACTATCTCCCGATAGCCGCAGGTGGTGATCTCCCCGAAACGGATGAGGGAGCCATCGTCAGCATCGCCGACAAGATGGATACTATTGCGGGATTCTTCGGGATCAATCTGATTCCCACGGGGACCGCCGATCCCTTTGCCCTTAGAAGACAGGCCCTGGGTATTATCAACATCATCCTGAATAAAACTTATACCATCAATCTCGATGAACTTATCGGCAGGAGCATCGCGATCCTCGGCAAAAAATTACAGAGGGAGCCCGAAGAGACCAAGACAAATGTGCTCGATTTCTTCAAGGGAAGATTTGAAAATCAGCTGGTTTCCCAAGGACACCCCTACGATGTGGTCAACGCCGTTCTGGCGCTCGGCATGTCCGATATCGTCCAATCCCTTCGCAAGATAGAGGCGATGGAAGGGTTCAAGAATCACCCCGATTTCGAGCCGCTGGCGATCGCATTTAAACGAGTGGTGAATATCCTCAAGGATTTTGAAGG
>CAZOHQ010000219.1:0-4394 GCA_964579455.1 uncultured Syntrophaceae bacterium
CTGCATCGAAGAATGCGACCAGTTCTATGGACGGGGGTGGGAGAGCCAGAGCCCCCGGGGCAAATGGTACTGGCTGCGCGAATACATGGAGGGACGTGAGGAGTGGAACCAGTTTATGGTAGACACGATCCTGGCGTGCACCACCTGCGAACTGTGCAACCTGCGTTGCTCAGCCTCGCTGCCGATTGAGCCTTCGTGGATGAAGCTGCGCGGCATACTGATTCACGAAGAGAAAAGGATGACCTTTCCGCCCTTTGAGATGATGGCGCTGTCGAATCTCAAGCAGGGTAATATCTGGGCGGGTTACCGTAAAAACCGGGCGGACTGGTTTCCCCCGGATCTGAAGGAGAAACATGGTCCTGGGCACAAGGCGAAGATTGCCTATTTTGCCGGCTGTACGGCCAGTTACGTTGAGCATGACATAGCCCAGGCGACGGTCAGGCTGCTTGATGAGGCCGGCGTTGACTTTACCTACGTGGCGGAGAAGGAAAACTGTTGCGGAACTCCGATGCTCGTATCCGGTCAATGGAAAGTCTTCGAAACGATTATGCGAAGAAACGTCAGGGCCATGCAGGAGGCGGGTGTCGATACGGTGGTAACCTCGTGTCCGGCCTGTGATATGATGTGGCGGCATGTGTACCCCGAATGGGCCGAGAAACTGGGGATGGAGTACAACATCAAAGGTGTCCACTACAGTGAGATCCTTTCTGAAAAGATCAAGGCCGGTGAATTTTCATTTCCTGATCATGGAGGAAAGCCCGTTACCGTTACCTGGCATGATTCGTGTCATATCGGTCGCGTATCGGGGGTGTACGAGCCGCCCCGCGACCTGATCAAAGGGATTCCCAATGTCAATGTTGTCGAGATGACGCATCATCACGATGCGGCTCACTGCTGCGGGAGCGTCCTGACCCTGATCAAAGATCCACCCATCGCGGCCGATATTGGGGGTACCCGGTTAGATGAGGCCCTTGCAGTCGGTGCAGATAAGGTGCTTGCCCTTTGTCCTTGCTGTGAAGTTCAGCTTCGGATTTCGGCGGAAAAGAGAGATAAGCCTGTTGAGGTTATCGATCTGGCGCATTTTGCGGCGTCAGCCCTCGGATACGACTTCCCCGATCCGAATCCCGAGGTGCAAAAACAGTGGGGTGTTTTTGACGCCATGATCGGCCTGATGACCCCTCAGGGCTTTGCCGATCTGATGGGGACCATGTGGCCTGAGTTGATTGATGCGATGCCCTTTCGGATGGGGCCGATGATGCGTTTCTTCGGCAAGGTCCCCGGGGCCCTGGTATTGATGAAGCCCATGTTCCCGATCCTCTTCCCTCGTCTTCTGCCGATGATGATGCCGAAGGTAATGCCCGTTATGCTCGACCGGGTTGCCCAAAAGATTTCGATGCCCGATTATATGCTTGAACAGATGCCCGACTTGATGCCGACGGTAATGGATAATCTTATGCCGTACATGATTGGGGATCTGGTCCCCTTAATCTCTGACCCCATGATCGCTTACCTACAGGGGACTACCGGTGGTGCGGTCAGCTAAGGAAATTGATTAGAAAGGGCTCCAGGAGTTTATGTGACCAATTATTTCAAACAAGCCTCCGAGAAGATTTATTCCGACGCAAAGAAATGCGGCAGATTGATCGAAGGGAGGTCTCTTGAACAACTCAAGGAGATCGCGCTACAGCAGGAGGGCGTAATCCAGACAAACATGGGTTCCATTGCCGCGGATTCAGAACCCATGTCGCGATCGGCCCCCCATACGAAAAACAGCGTGGATCATCCTTTTGGCGATGAAGAGAAGGCACTCGCATCGGAGGCCGTGGAATGTCTGGGAAAGGAAACGATCCTGTCTCTCGATACCATAGTCGGTGATGGGAAAGACGGGGTAACAGCACGGTTCATCATGCCGGTCCCCTATGCCCAGATCGCCTATGGGGTGAAGCTTCTTTTTGAAGACACGCCCGCTGCCCGGGTGGTTGAAAAACCCACCTATACC
The DNA here is from genome assembly GCA_964579455.1 of uncultured Syntrophaceae bacterium. GTDB lineage: Bacteria > Desulfobacterota > Syntrophia > Syntrophales > UBA2210 > UBA2210. Next base: position 2,000 of record CAZOHQ010000219.1, read on the forward strand.
ACTATCTTTTTTACCGATGATTCCTTCGAACCCAATAAATTCAGGAAGCTTATCGATAAAGATATAACGGTTCGGCTCTGGATGGGCGATAAACGTGGGGAGCAGGTGAAGATCTGCCGTAATACCATCTATCTGGGTGAGGCAAAGAAGGGCATCTTTCAGTTCGAAGGGTGGCGTGTGAAGGAGATAGATCATCAGGGGATATTCTTACATTGCGGAGCACGGCGTGACCATCTCTGGATCTACGACCTCGAGACAGAGCGGCCGGAGTTGCAGGACCGGGTCACCGGTGTTTCCGGCCTCACGGCAACGGGAAAAACTACCACACTCTGCCGCAAACTGGCTAAACTGCCTCGCGAATCTTCCGAGATGCTCGGTGATGATGGAGGAATCATCGGCATGGACGGAAGCTATGCGGCATTTGAACAAGGCGGGGTATACATAAAGACGGAAGGCCTTGATGAAAGTCAACCGGAGATCCTGCGTGCCGCTCTTGGGACCGACGCTTTCCTCGAAAATGTCGCCATCTCCCGCTATCCCTACTCCCCCGATTTCAAAGATACCAGCAAGACAGGTAACGGTCGTGCCGTCGTTAGGCGTGACAATCTGGGGATCGCCAGTAAAAACCTGCGAGGCGACAGGCTCGACTACATAATTATATTGACGAGAAATCCCCTAACCAGTGTCATATCGAAACTTTCGCCCGAGCAGGCGACGATGCAATTTATCTACGGTGAATCGATCGAAAGCTCGGGGGGAAATCCCGAGGAGGCGGGAAAATTTAAACGTGTCGTTTTTCTCGATCCTTTTTTGGTGGGGGACCGGCTGGAACACGCCATGCTGTTCTATGAGATCATCAAAAAGAACCGGATCAAGTGCTATCTGGCCAATACCGGTGCCATCGGTGAGGACAACCTGAAGGTATCCCTGCGCCAGTCGCTTGCCTCATACAGTGACATCCTGAGGGTCCAACTCCGGTTTGGCTCCGACCCAGATCACCTGGGTTACCACAATCCGATTAAGAGCGACCGGGCTAACATGGACCTGCTGAACGCCTATACCAAATTTCCCGACAAGGATCTCCTCAAGCGTAAAGTAGCTGATTTTCTCCGGGGTCGCCGATTATTTCTGGAGGATTTCGAATCGAAGTGGGGGGTAATCCCTGAGCCTGTAAGGGAATCATTGCCCTATCGGGATGATCAGATAGACTTCACGTATCTCGAAAAGGAATATCTCGGATATATCGAATAATACCGTCAAAGGCTCATGATTTATTTTCCTGCCTGCCTGTGGGTAAGATTGCGACAGGGCTTTGATGGGGCTGAAAATCAGCCCGTATTTGCCATAACGCGTCTTACAGCCATTTTTTCCGCTTGAAGAATGTAAGCAAAATCGCAGCGACGGCAATCATCGCGCCCCAGAGGGCTGGATAGGCCCACCTCATTTTGAGTTCGGGCATAAACTCGAAGTTCATCCCATATACGCCGGCCATAAAGGTCAGAGGGATGAAAATCGAAGCGAAAATAGTCAGTACCTTCATGACCTCATTCATCTTGTTGCTTACGCTCGAGAGATAGAGATCTATCATCCCGGAAAGGATATCCTGATATGTCTCCACAGAATCAATCACCTGGATCGTGTGATCGTAGAGATCGCGGAGATACATGGAAATATTATCATGGATCAGTGATGATTCTACCCGTTCCAGGCCGCTTATGACCTCTCGCAATGGCCATACCGACTTTCTCAAGAATATGATCTCCTGTTTTAGATTGTGGATATCCTGAAGGGTCTGTGGTTGTGGACTTTGTGCCAGCTCCTCCTCCAGACTCTCAATCTTCTCGCCACACTTCTCTAAGAGGATGAAATAGTTATCCACGACAGAATCAACAAGCAAATAGGCGAGATAATCAGATCCCATTCGCCTGACCCGGCCCTTTCCGTTCCGTATTCTTTCGCGGAGGGGATTGAAGACATCCCCTTCAATCTCCTGAAACGAAATTACAAAATTTTGTCCCAGGATGATGCTGATCTGTTCGGTCCTGACCGTATTTACTTCGTCTTCGTAATGAAGCATTTTCAGGATCAAAAGAATATAGTCTTCAAAATCCTCCATCTTCGGGCGTTGCCCCGTATGCAGAATGTCCTCCTGAATCAGGGGATGGATGCCGAAATGTCCCCCGATCTTTTGGATGATATCGACCTGATGGAGGCCGTCGATATTGATCCACGTTACGGTAGGAGTATCTTTGAAGGGAAAACATTCCTCTATTGTCTGTACCTCCTGTTCCTGAAAGGACGTTTGATCGTAATCCATGATGGTAATTTTAACTTCTTCGGCTTTTCTTTCGCCTACATGAATAAGAGTTCCCGGTGAAAGTCCTGCTTTGCGAGA
>CAZOHQ010000220.1:0-4388 GCA_964579455.1 uncultured Syntrophaceae bacterium
TGGAATGGGGATCCAGGACCGGATTGGTCAACATATTGGCCCGTGCCTCGGCAAAGTGAAAGGGCGCAAAAATACAGCCCTTTGCAACACGTTTCGTTATCCGGGCGGTCGTTGCGATACTTCCCCTGCGGGTTGTTAGAGTTATTTTCTCTCCCTCTTTGACGTTCATACGCGCAGCGTCTACCGGGTTGATCTCGGCATAGGCCTCTTCGACCTCCCTGTTGAGAAAGGATGAGCGGCGCGTCATTGTCCCTGTATGATAGTGGGCGAACATTCTTCCCGTACTGAGATAATAAGGATACGTATCATCAGGAAGTTCCTGTGGCGGAGTGTACTCGGGGATGACAAAGAGTCCCCTGCCTCTCGTAAACCGGTCTTTATGAAGATACTGTGTGCCGGGATGCTCTAAATCAGGGCAGGGCCACTGCAGACCTTCACGCTCCAGTCTGTCAAAGCGGATACCGCCGTAGGCCGGGGCCAGAGACGCGATCTCCTCCATGACTTCCGCGGGATCACGATAAGAAAAATCAAGTCCCAAAGCGTTTCCAAGAAGACATAAGATGGTAAAGTCATCCTTCGCATTCCCCGGAGGATCGACTGCCTTTCGCAAGAGCTGAAATCTTCGCTCCGTATTGGTGAATGTTCCGGACTTTTCGGCAAAACAGGAACTGGGAAATACCAGATGCGCGAACTGCGCCGTCTCGGTGAGGAAGATATCCTGAACAATGAGAAAATCGAAGGCTTTCAGGGACTCCAAGACATGGCTGGTATCGGGATCACTCAATGCGGGATTTTCCGCCATGATATAGGCCGCGCGTATATCCTTCCCCGCGAGACCGATAATCTCTGTAACGGTAAGACCCGGCTTATCGGAGAGTTCAGCCCCCCAGGCCTTTTGAAATTTGTCCTGAATTGCCGAATCGCTGACGCTTTGGTAACCCGGATAGACATTTGGCAGGGCCCCCATATCACAAGCACCCTGAACATTATTCTGCCCCCGAAGGGGATATATGCCAGAGTGTTCTGTTCCCACATGACCGCACAACATGGCAAGATCACAAATGGCGAGGACATTGGCTGTTCCACAGGCATGCTGTGTAATACCCATGCAATAAATAATGGCGGATTCTTTTCCTTTTGCATAAATTTTCGCCACACTTCTGATGAGCCCTTCATCGATACCGCATTCGTCGGCAGCCCGTTTGACAGACCATGACTGGAGGAATTTATTCAAATCTTCAAACCCTTCCATACGGTCCCTGATAAATCCCTCGTTGTGCAACCCTTCATCAATAATGTGTCTCATCATGCCGCACAAAAGCGGTATATCCGTTCCCGGATTTATCCGGAGGTGAATCTTTGCATTCTGGGTAACTGCCGTTTCACGAGGATCGACAACGATGAGTGTCGCACCTCGATCGACAGCCTTATAAATTTCTCCCATGATGATGGGGTGACTCTCCGCTGTGTTGGAACCGACAGCGAGAATACACTCAGCTCCGGCTAAATCGGAAATAGAATTCGTCATCGCCCCGCTGCCAAGGGCCTGTACCATGGCAACGGTAGTCGGGGCATGGCACAGGCGCGCGCAGTGATCCACGTTATTCGTTTTAAAGGCCATACGTATCAGTTTCTGGAAGAGGTAATTTTCTTCATTGCTGCACTTGGCGGAAGAAAGACCCCCTATGGCATCGCCGCCATATCGTGCGGCAGTCTCACGCAACTTCGAGGTCGCCATCGGTATGGCTTCATCCCACGAAATTTTTTGAAAGGTGTCACCCTTTCTCAGAAGGGGATCTGTCAGACGGTCTGGGTGGTTGATAAACTCGTGGGCAGACCATCCCTTTATGCACAGACTGCCTCGAGAGACAGGGTGCTCTCTGTCGGGATAGGTGGCAACGGCAACACCATCTTCGACCTTTACAATAAGGCCGCAGCCGGTTCCACAATATGGACAAATGGTCTTGATAAATTTAGACCCCATCTCGTTCCCTCATCGAGTTTATCCATGCAGGATCTTCCCTGTCCCTATCGGGCCTTTCAAAAGCACCGGAAAGAACAGGTGATTGTATTTCGCGATCAAGTCCCGCCTCGTACCCATATTGTTCACGGAGAGTTTTGCGCATCGTAAACTGTAGATAGAGGAGCGGGATATTGACGGGACAGGCTTCCTGACAGACCCCGCAGGCCACACAGGTATCCGACAGGTGGAAGGCACGTATAAGATGAAAGGTTATTGCTTCCGCCGGCACGGCACCCCTTTTCACCCAGACATCGTCTTCCAGCTTGCAGGGTTCACAGATGCACATAGGGCAGGAATTACGGCAGCCGTAACACTTGATACACCTCTTCAGCTTATCAGCCCACTTCTCCATCCTTTCTTTTTCATTGCCGATCAAAAGCTCCCGGACTCTTTCATCCTGAAAGGGATCGACTCCTTCAACCTTCTCCCCTGCATCGAGTTTCGTGGGATACGGCCTGTCGCAAAGGCATACGGCCGCCTGTTCCTGACTGCAGGCAACTCCAACCGTAAGGAGGTTTTCTTTCTCTATCTGATTTCTCTTTATCAGTTCAATCAACGCCCTTTCATCGCATCCCCGGCAGATTACAGCCAGTTTGTAGCCTTCCGGTGAGGAACGTAACAACCTCATGGCGATCTTTGCCAGTAACCACTTCGGTTCGAGAACAAGGGCGTCTAATTCCTCAGGTACTTCAAAAATATGGGGCTCGATGATATTCCATTGTCCTTTCATAAGGCCCAGAATACCATCGGCCTTTTTTTCTTCAAGAATCTGTCTTGCTATGTTTTTTGTTTTCTCGAGCATAATCAGCTTATCACTCCAAACGGTGACAACCAGGGATCAACAGGAGACAGTAGCGATACCTCATCAAAGAAACCCTTTATTATCTCTTCAAACTGATAATCTTCATGTGCGGTCCCAAAACTGATCAAAAGCCTGCTACTTCCGATGCCTGTTGTGTCCAGGAGATCTTGTAAGAGCTCCAATCTTTTAATAGCAGTGTGATTCGCATTATTATACCGACACCCGCCTATGTGACATCCCAGTACAGCTATGCCATCAATCCCCCCGGCCAGTGCTCTCAGGATGGCATCGGGTTCAACAAGGGATGCGCATTCCACCGGAATGACACGAAACTGAGAGGGAAGAGAGATCCTCTTCTTCCCGGCGGCATCCGCTCCGATAAGCCCGCACCATTTGCAAGCAAAAATCAGGATTTTCGGATGGTTCATGTTAACCGTATGCATGAGTATCTGCCTTCCACTTCGGTACTGATAACCACCTAACTAGTAATGACAAAAACGTATAGAGCATTTCTCTAAAATGCCCTCTGTATCATTCCCCCCACCATGCGGTAGTTATGTTCGGGAATCTGTATGCTCCCGTTGGGGCATAATGGAACACAGTTACCACAGGCCTTGCATTTCATCAGGTTCACCGTACTGACGTACCTGCCCTCAAGTTTTCCCAGCTGACAGGCATCGAAGGGACAGACAGCGACACAGTTACCACATCCCGTGCAGGCATCGGCAGCAACCCGGGCATGACCTGCCTTCGAACCGGGGACTCGACTGAGAGTTGATGCGGCAATTTTACTCTGTCTTAAATAGGAAATCGCCTTCATGGCTGCCGCTTTCCCCTGGGCTATCGCCTGATCTGAAGCGACAGGCCATCTCGCCGAGCCGCAAATAAAGATGCCATCCGTTTTTGTCTCCAGGGGGTGCATCGGATAGACCTCCGAGAAAAATCCGTAACGGTCAACTTCAATGCCCAGCATCTGAGCCAGTCGCGCATTGTCATTATTTGGGATAAGGGGAGTACTCAGGACCACCAGATCGGCCTCAATCTTCCTTGTAATACCGGTTATCGCATCATACACTTCAACGGATTCAACATGGTCACTGCCTATGATCCGAGGTGGTTGCTCCTCTTCAAAACGGACAAACTGTACGCCACTCGCAAGTGTATCCCTGTAATATTTCTCCAGGGTGCTCCCCGGCGTCATGATCCCCCGGTGGAGAATAAATACCGACCCGCCCGGGACATCTTCAGCGATCCTCGATGCATTTTTAAGACTGATGGGACAACAGATAGTTGAACAATACGGTCTTTTTCTATCTCGTGCGCCAACACATTGAATAAATACGGGGTTTTTTGTTTCTAACGATCCATTCAGGATTTGCCTCTCAAACTCCATCTGAGTGATCACGTTCTTGATTTCGCCATAGCCATAAAGACCGGTCGGGAAAAATATCTTTGCGCCTGTCGCGATAATGATAACTCCCGAATGGATGGAACTGTCTTTTTCCTGGGATGAGAAGTGAACGGTGAAATTGCCGGTGTCTCCCTCAATAGAAGCGATTTTTG
>CAZOHQ010000221.1:0-4386 GCA_964579455.1 uncultured Syntrophaceae bacterium
GGACGTTATTCCGTACATGGCGCTCGTCTTCATATTGATGGTAAAACCCTATGGCCTTTTCGGCCTTGTAGAGATTGAAAGGGTCTAATGAGAAAATTACATTTTCACCCCTGTGGTAATTTTAACGAGCGGTACGAACAGGAGCTTACGATCTTCGAGACGGATTTCGGTCGTACATCCCTTGCAGTGGGACTGCTGATCCTGTTTGCTGTTGTTCCATATGCGAGTGGACCGTATCTTATCTATGTTCTCAATATGGTTGCCATTACCGCCATAGCGGCGATCGGCCTGAACATATTGACGGGGTTTACCGGCCAGCTCTCCCTCGGACACGGGGCCTTCATCGGGGTGGGCGCCTACGCGGCTGCCATCCTTGCCACAAAGGCGGGGTTTCCCTTCATCCTCGCGGTACCCTGCGCTGGATTGATAACCGCCCTGGTGGGTGTGTTATTCGGATTGCCTTCAGGGAGACTGAAGGGCCTGTATCTCACGATCGCGACCCTTGCGGGACAGTTTATCATTGAATATCTCCTTATCCACTGGGAAGGGCTTACAGAAGGAACCATGGGGATCGTTCTTCCCGGAGTATCCATATTCGGTGTAGCGCTCGATGGTGACAGAAGCTTTTTTTATATCGCCTATATCAGCCTGATCATAATGACACTCCTTGCCGTCAATCTCATGCGAACGAGTTATGGGAGGGCGTTCATCGCGATACGTGACAATGACCGGGCCGCCGAGGGAATGGGTATCCCGATATTCCCCTATAAACTTCTATCATTCGGAATCAGTTCCTTCTACGCCGGAATAGCCGGAGCCCTGTGGGCATATTATATGATCAGCATCACAACGGAACCCTTTAATCTGGGACTTTCCGTGGAATATATCGCGATGATTATCATAGGTGGATTGGGGAGTATCTCCGGCGCCATCTATGGAGCGCTCTTTATTACAGGATTGAATGAAGGATTGCGGTGGCTGACTGATATACTCATGGGTATTGACATGCTCAGCAAGGCGGGATTTTCAATGGCGCCTCTGCGTGAGTTAGCGTTTGGTTCGGCAATCGTCCTTTTTATTCTGCTGGAACCGAGGGGTATCGCCGAAGTGTGGCGCATTATTCGTTCCAATTTCAGGCTCTGGCCATTTTCGTATTAGAAATTATCCCGTTTATCGGGATTAGGGTTCGAGTTACACATAAGAGGTAGTCATGGAAGATTCTGTTTTACTTCAGTTAAACAATATTAGTGTCGTCTATTCGGATGTTATCCAGGTGCTGAAAGGTGTCTCACTTTCGGTTGAGGAGAAGCATATCGTCTCACTCCTCGGCAGCAACGGTGCCGGAAAGACGACGACCCTGAAAGCCATCTCGGGTCTTCTTAAAACGGAGAATGGAAAGGTCACGGATGGCGATATTGTGTACCGAAAGAAATCCATTCAGAATTCCCCGCCTGACCATAACGCGCCAGGGTATCATTCAGGTGCTTGAGGGAAGGCAGCCCTTCAAGTACCTGACGATAGAGGAGAACCTGAGAGTGGGCACGGCAACACGCTGGGGCAAGCCCTACAGGAAGGACCTCGACCTTATATATGATTACTTCCCGCCACTGAAAACACGGCGGAAGGCCTTGGCCGGCTATTGCAGCGGAGGTGAACTACAGATGCTCGTCATGGGACGCGCCCTGATGGCGCATCCTCAACTGCTCCTCCTGGACGAACCGTCTCTGGGGCTTGCTCCGCTGGTGGTCATGGAAATATTCAGCATCATAGAGAGAATAAATAAAGAACAGGGGACAACCATTATCCTGGTAGAGCAGAATGCGACCATGGCGCTTCAGATAGCTCACTATGGGTATATCATGGAAAACGGGAAGATCGTCATGGAAGGATCTTCGGCCGAACTCAAAGAAAACCCCGACATAAAGGAGTTTTATCTCGGGATGGGGACGTCCGGTGACGCCAAATCATACAAAGACGTCAAGTCTTACAAGAGACGCAAACGGTGGTTATAGTGTGTAACACAATATCAGTAACTTAATGATTCCCCGAAAACCCCTCCCCCAGCAAGTGTGGGAGGATAAGAGGAAAAAAGCTATTGTAACCCTCCCGTCAGGGGAGGGGAGATCTTGGGGAGATATAAGAAAAAATCGGATTTAAGTTAATGATATTGGATTGTAACAGGCTGAAGGAAGAAGGGAGATCGAGATGGACAGTTTTTTTGATGACAAGGAAAGCAGATCAACACTGCGCAGAGAAGAAGACAATAATCTGAGATTGTCCGCGATGGTTGACTCAGGCTACAGGAATTCAAGAAGGGTCAGAGAAACATTAGACAAGCTCGGGCTGAAACCGTCGGATATCGCATCTGTAGCCGATCTTGAGAAACTGCCCGTCATCTCACGGGAGGAAGTGGTCGAGCTGGAGCAGGAAGAGCCTCCCTTCGGTGGTTTGTGCGCCGCAGATGTTGAAACGGCCAGGATATTTACCTCTCCCGGTCCTGTTTATGAACCGCACCTTGGAGAGGGTGAACTTTGGGGCAGGGGTTATTTCGCGGCGGGTTTCCGCAAGGGAGACCGGGTGCTCAACACCTTCTCGTACCATATGGTAGCAGCCGGTCTGACATTTCATGAAGGTCTCAGGTCTGCCGGAGCGACGGTCATTCCGTCGGGAACCTCGGGGACGGAAACTCAGGTCCAGTTGATCAGAGACCTTGCCGTGACCGGATATACCGGAACGCCAAGTTTCCTGAACGCTATTATCAACAAAGCGGAAGATATGGGGTATGATTTCAGAAAGGATTTCGGTCTGCGGAGGGCGTGCTTCGTGGCCGAACCTCTTCAGCCGTCACTCAGGACAAGGTTTGAAGAGGAATATGGAATAGATACCTATCAGATGTACGGGGCTACCGAGGTGGGCGACATAGCGTACGAATGTTCCGAAAAGGCCGGGTGGCATATCTGCGAGGATGTGATCGTCGAGATCGTAGATCCCGCCACGGGCCGGTGTGTCGAACCGGGCCAACTGGGCGAGGTCGTGGTCACCAGACTGAATGATATATTCTTTTTGATGAGGTTCGGGACAGGAGACTTGTCAAGTATAATAAAAGAAGATTGTCCCTGTGGAAGAACAGCATTGAGGCTCAAAGGAATAGCCGGAAGGGTAGGGGACGCGGTCAAGGTCAGAGGTATGTTTATCGCACCCAGCCAGGTGGCTCGGGTAAGAGAGGCGTTCCCGCAGGTCAGATTCCAGGTGGTGGTAACGAGAGAATCCTACAGGGATGTTCTGACCGTTGCAATAGTGGAAGATGAACACTATAAAGCCATTGATACCGGACATTTCAGAGAGGTATTTCGCGATATCTGTGCGGTCAAGATAGACGGAATCGAACCGGTCGAAGAGGCACTATCAAACACGGATACATCCATTATTGACAAGAGGCAGTGGAAATAGGATCAAGGCGCTGACACATTTTTCCTCTCAAACTGGATGTGACTCTTATAGTAGGCCCTCGGACTGAACAAACCTTTAAATTGAAAAGCGAGCAAAGACCCAACTGCTCGCGGCTGAGTATGCGAGCGAATAAAAAGCAACATTTTCCTTAACAATCGAAGATTTCACGCAACATGTTGCGGGGAGATTCAAATGAAGATATATGTACATCTCAGGACATACATATATCTTCATAATCTTTTTCCAGAAGAAAACGGCTGAAATAGGAGTCGTTCCGGACAAAACTACCTAATATAAATACCTGTTTCATGCCCATTAATTCCTTCCCTGGATTAAGAGAAATGTCCATTTAATCATTAAGCAGCAACAGCGGCACGCAGGGTATAGCCTTTGTACCTTGTCGATACACATAGGCCGATCCGGAATCACTACCATTGTCATCGTCATAATAAGCCCCGACGATGAGCGTGTCTCTACTGATCGATACGCTTATTCCAAAGTGCTCATAGGTCGCCCCATCGCCGGCAATGAGCTTTTGGATCTGGCCCCAGTTATCCGCTCCCCCCTGATCGCGGTAAAAGATATAGGCCGATCCAGAAGAGCTACCATTGTCATCGTCATAAGGTGCCCCAACGATGGCCATGTCTCCGCTGATCGATACGCTCTCTCCAAAGTAGTCATAGGCAGCTCCATCGCCGGCAAGGAGCTTTTGTACCTGGCCCCAGTTATCCTCTCCCCCCTGATCGCGGGAAAAGATATAAGCCGAACCGGAATTGGTACCGTTGTCATCGTCATAATAAGCCCCGACGATGACCGTGTCTCTATTGATCGATACGCTATAACCAAAGTAGTCATTGGTCCCTCTATCGCCGGCAAGGAGCTTTTTGACCTGGCCCCAGTTTTCCGCTCCTCCCTGATCTCGGGAATAGATATAGG
>CAZOHQ010000222.1:0-4358 GCA_964579455.1 uncultured Syntrophaceae bacterium
GAACCGAACTCTTCGATGCTCACTTAAGGGGTGAGTACGGGTTCGGTATCTACGATAATGTTTTAAGCAGTATTCAGTTTGAGAGGGTTTTGTCCGCGTCAGGTCCCTTCTTTGGTCATGTACAGAGGCTTTCCAATGGCCAGGAACCTAAAAAGATTGCATGGATACAGTGTGTGGGTTCAAGGGACGTAAATTGCGGGAACGGCTGGTGCTCATCCGTCTGCTGTATGTACGCGACCAAACAGGCCATTATCGGGAAGGAACACCTCAAAGCACTCGAACCCACGATATTCTGTATGGATATGCGAGCCTAGGGGAAAGATTTCGACCGTTTTGTAAACAGGGCGAAGGATGAATACGGGATCAGATATATACGATCCATGCCGTCATCCATAAAGGAACTCCAGCAGACCAAGAATCTGCTTCTCGGATACGTTCAGGAAGATGGGACACTGATCGAGGAGGAGTTTGACATGGTTGTTCTTTCCGTTGGTTTGACTCCGCCGAAAGACGCGGAAAAACTGGCTGAGAGTCTGGGCGTGCAACTTGAGGAGCATGGTTTCTGTAAAACCCGGCTGGAAGATCCTGTGCAAACTTCCCGTGACGGCGTCTATGTCTGTGGCGTCTTTGGGGGTCCCAAGGATATTCCGGAGACGGTTATGGAGGCGAGCGGCGCCGCGGCACATGCGGAGAGCCTCTTGGCCTCGCAACGAGGGACGCTGACCATTGCGGAAGAACTCCCCGAAGAGATGGATATGAGGGGGACCGGTCCCCGGATAGGTGCCTTTATCTGTCACTGTGGTATCAATATCGGGGGCGTGGTTAATGTTCCCGAAGTGGTCGAATATGTCAAGACCCTCCCCAACGTGGTGTATGCTGCGGACAATCTGTTTACCTGTTCTCAGGATACCGCGGTGAAGATGGGAGAAATGATCAAGGAACACAACCTTACCAGGGTTGTGGTGGCATCGTGCTCACCTCGAACGCATGAGGGGCTTTTCCAGGAAAATTGTGAAAAGGCCGGACTCAACCGGTATCTGTTCGAGATGGCCAATATTCGGGATCAGGATTCATGGGTTCACATGAATGAACCGGAAGCGGCGACCGAAAAGGCGAAGGATCTGGTCCGTATGGCCATAGCCAAGGCAGAATATTTGAAGCCCTTGAAGCCGGGGCAGCTCAGTGTAAATAAGGCTACACTGGTTTTAGGTGGTGGGCTTGCCGGTATAATTGCCGCCCTCAGTCTTGCCGATCAGGGTTTTGAATCCTATATCGTAGAGAAGGAGAATCAGTTAGGCGGGAATTACGGAAAGCTTTACTATACGCTGGAGGGTCTTGATACAAGGAAACACTTGGCCGATCTCCTGGTGCGTGTCGACAAGAGTGATTTGATCCATGTTTTCACAGAAGCGAAGATAAAGAATCTCGAAGGGTTTATAGGAAACTATAAGACAACCGTTGAATCCGGAGGGAAAGAACACCAGTTTGAACATGGTGTAGTCATAGTGGCAGCCGGTGCGTATGAGAACAAGACAGATGAATATCTCTATGGTCAGGATGAAAATGTTGTCACCCAGAGAGATCTGGAGAAGCTTATTTACGAGAAAAATCCAAAGATTGCGGATGCCAAAAGTGTGGTTATGATACAGTGCGTCGGTTCGAGAACTGCGGAGAGACCATATTGTAGTAGATACTGTTGCACCGAAGCGTTGAAAAATGCCCTCAAATTAAAGGAGGACAACCCGGACAGAGATATCACCATACTCTATAGAGACATCAGGACCTATGGCTTCAAGGAAGATTATTATAAAAAGGCCAGGGAGGCCAATATCAAGTTCATCTGCTATGAAGACGAAGACAGAAAGCCTGAAGTGAGCTCCAATGGTTCTAAGGTTTCTGTGAAAGTCTTCGATCCTATCTTGAACGAACGGGTAGAGATTGAGACGGATCTGCTGGCGCTCAGTGTCGGTGTTCTTGGAAATCCTGACAATCATGCCATCAGCAATATGTTGAAACTGTCAGTCAATCAGGATGGTTTCTTTGCTGAGGCCCACGTGAAGCTGAGACCCGTCGATTTTGCCACGGATGGTGTTTTCATGTGTGGTATGGCCCATTCGCCCAAGTTGAGCGATGAGGCTATCACACAGGCCAATGCCGCTGTCGCGCGTGCATGTATAATCTTGAGTAAGGATTTTATCGAGGCGGAGGGAAAGACCGCATATGTCAACAAGGATCGGTGTATGGCGTGCGGGCTCTGCGAAGCGAATTGTCCCTTTGGAGCCGTGGAGGTAGATAAGGAACAGGGTTGTGCCGTGGTCAATTCCGTCCTGTGCAAGGGATGTGGGGTGTGCACGGCATCCTGCAGGATGAACGCAATTGATCTTAACGGTTTTAACAACGAGGAAATCCTGGCGCAGATAAGCGCTCTGTAAGAGGTGGAATGAGGAACATATGACTGAAAAAGCAAACGAAAACTGGGAGCCTAAGATAATCGCCTTTGTGTGCAACTGGTGTACCTATGCGGGTGCGGACCTGGCCGGTATCAGCAGGCTGCAGTATCCCCCCAATGTCCGGTTGGTACGGCTGCCCTGCTCGGGGAGGGTGAATCCGTTTTATATTGTGAAGGCCTTGCAGGATGGTGTGGACGGTGTCCTTGTCTCCGGTTGTCACCCGGGTGAATGTCACTATATCAGCGGCAACATGTCGGCCAGGCGAAAATTTGCCTTGCTGAAAAATTTTCTTGCTTATGTGGGCATTGAGCCCGACCGGACAATTTTTACATGGGTTTCCGCGTCGGAGGGGGAGAAATTTGCCAGGGTTATGAAGGGAGTTACCGAAAAGGTCAAGGCACTGGGTCCGGCCCGGAAACTGGTGAAGAAACTGTAAACTGTCAAATAACAGGAACGAGGAATCGACAACTGTGGAAAATATAGAAAAACAACTGCGGGAACAAGCAAAGAAACTGCTTGCCGAAGGCAAGGCGGAGGTTATTATAGGGTATGAAAAAGGCACGCTTCCTTTCCAGACGGCGCCCTGTTTCATAACGGACCCCGATGACGCACAGCGGCTTGTCTGGAACCAGTTCTGTTCCGTCAACCTGGCGAAGTATGCCCATGATATCATCTCCCGGCACAGGGAATCTCAGCAGCGAACCAAGCCGGAGGAAAGGACGAAAAAGGTTGTCGGCATTGTGGCCCGTGGGTGTACTACACGATCTCTTACAATTCACCTCCAGGAAAAACAGTATGACCGTGATCAGGTAGTCATTATCGGAGTCGCCTGCACGGGATTCATTGCCAATAAGAAGCTGTCGGTTGCGGTGGACGGCAGAGAGGTCATAGCGTGCTCCGCCGCGGGAGACAGTCTGTCCATACAGACGAAAGACGGGGAAAAGGATGTTCCTCTCAAGGATATGCTGGCCGACAATTGCCTGACCTGTCGGTTCAATAACCCCATCATATCGGACGTGATGATCGGTGAGGCGGCACCGCCGATGCCCGATGCAGAGAAAGAATATGAAGGTGTTGATGCGTTTGAAAATCTTCCCATAGAAGAACGATGGGCCTATTTTACGAAGGAGATGGGCAAATGCATACGATGTTATGCCTGTCGCAACACGTGTCCCTCCTGTTACTGCAAGGAATGCTTTGTCGAGCAGAGCCAGCCCAAGTGGGTGGGTGCCGGGATAGATGAGACGGACACGCAGGTATTCCAGATCATGAGGATCTTCCACACGGCGGGCCGCTGTGTGGATTGCGGATCATGCCTGGAGGTATGCCCCATGGGCGTTGATCTGAGAAAGTTTCTCAAGAAGCTGGACAAGGACGACCTTCAGCTCTTTGAAAACAGGGCCGGTGAGTCGATGGACAGTCTCCCTTCCCTGAGCGTGTATTCGGAGAATGATAAGGAAGAATTTATCTTTGAACCATAATGGAGAAAAAATGAGTACCTTTCTGGAAGAAGTAAATGACAGGATAGGCGGAGTCCCGATACAGAGTTGTTATCACTGTAGAAAATGCACGGCCGGGTGTCCGGTTGCGTTTGCGATGGACTACAATCCCAACACCGTTATCAAGATGATACAGATGGGAATGAAGGATAAGGTGCTGGGTAGTTCTGCCATATGGCTGTGCGCTTCCTGTGAGACATGTGTGACGAGATGCCCCAATGAGGTCGATATCGCGCGGATGATGGATACTCTCAGAGAGATGGCGATAGAATCGGGTGTTTCAGCAGGCGAAAAGAATATTGTTAAGTTTCACGAGGCCTTTCTCTCAAATATCAAGATGGGTGGGCGGATCAACGAACCCACCATGCTTGTCCATTACAAGCTGAAGTCGGGTGATCTTTTCTCCGAT
>CAZOHQ010000223.1:0-4351 GCA_964579455.1 uncultured Syntrophaceae bacterium
GCTGGAAATAGGCCTCGGCATTTCCGGGTGCAAGTTCTATCGCTTTTGTGAAGTCGATGAGTGATTCCGTACAGTTGGTCTTTTTCCCCGAGAAGAGGGCGATTCCCCTTTTCAGATAGGCATCAGCGCTGCCGGGATCGTATTCGATTGCTTTTGTGTATGCCTTCACTGCCTCCGAATATATTGCCTGTTCTTCGAGTATGTCGCCCTTTTCAATCCATGTTATCGCCTCCTGCGCACAGACCGGATGCCATGATATAAAAAAAGCAATGATAACAGCAAGATATATCTTTTTCATAATCCACCTCGGCGACTACTATTTTCCACCAAGATATCACACGGATGTGAATTGGGCAAGGGGTTTACAGCTGATGGAAATTATCCTGTTTACGACCGCTCAACAGTCCGCACGCGGCCGATATGTCAGTTCCTTTACTTGAGCGTACCATCGCCGTATAATGGTGACTTATAAGTATATCCTGGAATATTCTCACTTTCTTATCTGAAGGGCTCTTGAATTCCGATCCCGGGAATTCGTTGAAAGGTATGAGGTTGAATTTACAATGTACCCCTCTGAGGAGCGATGTGAGCATCTTCGCGTCTTCTTCCGAATCGTTGATGCCGTCCATCAGGATGTATTCGAAGGTAATCATTCTTCTCCTCGGCATGGGATATGTCCGACAGGCATCTATAAGTTCTTTGAGGGGATACTTTTTGTTCACAGGCATCAGATACGTCCTCTTCGCGTCGTTCGGGGCGTTCAGCGACACAGCGAGGTTGACGGAAATATCCTCGCCCAGTCTGCGTATCATCGGTGTTATTCCACAGGTAGAAACGGTTATTCTCCTCTTTGAAAAACAGGGCCCCGTATCGGAAGTGATAATCCGGATTGCCTTCAGTGTGCTTTCATAGTTGGCAAGCGGTTCTCCCATCCCCATCATGACGATGTTCTTTATGTCCCTGCCTTCGGGTGTATTGAAACGAAGGGCTGTTATCTGTCCCACGATCTCTGAGGGTGAGAGGTTTCTCTTCAAGCCGTATTTTCCGGTAAGACAGAATCTGCAGCCCATTGCGCACCCGACCTGTGTGGATACACACTGGGTCCAGTGACTTTTTTCCCATATCAGCACACTCTCTATGAAACTGCCATCTTCCAGCCTGAGGAGTGCTTTCTTGGTGCCGTCTTTTGATACCTGTATTTCTTCTATCAGGGGGAAGGTGATACGGGCCAGTTCTTTGATCTCTTTTCTGAAGACCTTTGAAATGTTGGTCATTTCATCAAAGGACGAGACACCCAACTGGTGTATCCATTTCATGATCTGACGTGCCCGGTATTTCTCTTTTCCAAGGTGGGAAATAAAGCCTTCGATCTCTTCAAAAGACATATTGTTCAGGTCGGGTTTATCCATATAGTTTTATGCAGCCTTTTTATAATAGCATCTATGAACTGTGTGGTGTTAACTATTTGAATATAAGTATAAAATATTTATAACTGTTCACGGTTTACAGTTATCAGTTCACGGTTGAAAAAACAGAGGGTAATTATGGAATCCTCTGTTGACGATTTCTGCTTCCAATGCTTCTGCGTGGGAACCAGGCAACTGTAAACGGTGAACCAACTACTGTGAATGGTTACAAATAGTTGATAAAAATAACTTTACAGATGCTATCACTAAACGGGGGAACTCGCAAGGATTACTCATAATTATTGAAGCCGGGTTGTTAAAAAAAGATCTTTTGTGATAGTAGAAATAGCGGAATTGAACGGGTTGAGAGAAAGGAGTGGCGGGTGAAAAATCTTACACCGGCGATGAGGCAGTATCTCGATATAAAGGAGCTGCACAGCGACTGTATCATATTTTTCAGGATGGGTGATTTTTATGAGATGTTCTTCGAGGATGCCGAGGTTGCCTCAAAGGTTCTCGAGATTACGCTGACTTCCAGGAACAAAGGCAAGGAAGATGCGATTCCGCTATGCGGTGTGCCCTGGCACGCGGCCTCCGGCTATATATCAAAGCTCATTGAAAATGGGTATAAGGTTGCCGTCTGTGAACAGATGGAGGATCCGAAGAATGCGAAAGGGATAGTAAAAAGAGAGGTCGTGCGCATCGTAACGCCGGGACTGGTTGTCGATTCCGAAAATCTCTCCGCGAAGGAGAATAACTTTCTGGCGGGTATTTCGGTGCTGGACAGCTCTTTCGGGCTCGCTTTTGTGGACATCTCGACGGGCGAGTTTCGTGTCACGCAGTCCGATGATAAAGAGGCCTTCCTCGATGAGATAGCGGGACTTGATCTCAGAGAAGTGGCTGTGTGTGAAGACCTACAAGAAGATACCCTTATGGAAGCGTTCGCGTTGCGGTCCGCCGATTGCAGCATAAGCTTCCTCCCTTCCGATTATTTCTCGGTGGATGGGGCCTCGGGTCTTGTCGATGAGTTCTTCAGTGGGAACGGGGACGTTGATTTTGAAGGACATCCGGCGATGACAGGCGCGGCGGGAGCGGTCTTGCGGTATGTGAAGGAAACACAGAAGGACAGACTGAATCATATAAATGATGTCTTGTGGTACGATATACATAATTATCTGGTAATGGATGACACGGCAAAAAGAAATCTTGAACTGTTTGCCACCATACAGGGGGGCAGAAAACGGGGTTCTCTGTTCCATGTCCTCGATGAGACAACCACCGCCATGGGAGGAAGAAAACTGCGCTGGTGGCTCAATTATCCCCTTGTGGATCCTGACAGAATCAGGATACGGCTCGCCGCAGTTTCGGAAATTAAGGATGACCATCTGCTGAGAGAAAACCTGCGGGCGTCTCTCGCGGGCATCTACGATCTTGAACGACTGGGCAGCCGGGTTTCCATGGGTGTTGCGAATGGGAAAGATCTGCTCGCTCTTGGGAGATCTCTCAGACTGATACCTGCCATCAAGGCTACCATCTCGGGACTGGAATCCTCTATGGTATCAGCTATCCATGCTGAACTCGATGATATGCCGGATGTGGCGAACCTGATAGATGGTGCGATAGTGGACGATCCACCAGTGACCATCCGTGACGGGTACGTGATAAAAACGGGATATGACGATGAACTGGACAAGATCATATCACTGTGCACGGACGGTAAAAAATGGATCGCCGCCATGGAGGACAGGGAACGGAAGCGAACAGGCATAGGCAGTCTCAAGGTGGGCTTCAATAATGTGTTCGGGTATTACATAGAGGTGACCAGAGCGAAAAGCGATATCGTCCCCGACGACTATATCAGGAAGCAGACACTGGTCAACGCGGAACGGTATATCAATCAGGAACTGAAGGAATATGAATCTCTCGTCCTGGGTGCGGAGGAACGCAGGAAGAAAAAGGAATATGAACTATTTGTGGAGATCAGAGAGAAGATAGCGCGCGAAATAACGAGGATACAACGGACGGCCTCGCGCCTTGCCGATCTTGATGCAATACCCTCGCGGGCAGAGGGGGCGGAGAGGGATAACTACGGCTGCCCGCGGGTGAATGATGAGGACCTGATACACATACAAGGGGGGAGACATCCCGTTGTAGAGAGGATGAATCCGGATGGCGGCTTTGTGCCTAATGACACACTTCTGGACCGCAATGGCAACCGTTTTCTCATTATCACAGGACCCAATATGGCAGGCAAATCAACCTATATCCGCCAGACGGCGGTACTGGTTCTGATGGCGCAGATGGGGAGTTTTGTTCCGGCTGATGAGGCACAGATAGGCATCGTCGACAGG
Organism: uncultured Syntrophaceae bacterium; assembly: GCA_964579455.1. Lineage (GTDB taxonomy): Bacteria > Desulfobacterota > Syntrophia > Syntrophales > UBA2210 > UBA2210. The sequence goes on from CAZOHQ010000223.1 coordinate 3,758, forward strand.
ATCTTTACCCGGGTCGGAGCCGGGGACAGCCTGTCGGGTGGGCAGAGCACCTTTATGGTGGAGATGACGGAGGTGGCAGGTATTCTGAAAAACGCCTCTTCGAAAAGTCTGATACTTCTCGATGAAGTGGGAAGGGGTACGAGCACTTTTGACGGTCTCAGCATAGCCTGGGCGGTGGCCGAGCATATTCATGATCCGAATAAGCTCGGTGCGAGAACACTCTTCGCGACGCACTACCACGAGCTCACGGATCTCGCGAGAACCATGGATGGAGTCAGAAACCTGAGTATCGCGGTCAAGGAATGGGGCGACAGGGTTATCTTCCTGCGCACAATTATTGAAGGGGGGACCAACAGGAGTTATGGTATTGAGGTTGCCCGTCTCGCCGGAGTCCATGAAGACGTTGTATCAAGAGCCAGAGAGGTGTTGAAAAATCTGGAAAATGGTGAACTGGATGAGATCGGTATGCCGAGAATCGCCCGGGGGAAGGCCTCGCGGAAGGGTGGCAATGTCGGGCAGTTGAACCTTTTCGCTGGGAAAGAGAATCGCTTGATGACCGAACTGAAGGGGTTTGACGTGTTGAACCGGACACCC
>CAZOHQ010000224.1:0-4349 GCA_964579455.1 uncultured Syntrophaceae bacterium
GCGTCCTGGCCTGTCATGGCATCGGCGACAAAGAGTATCTCAGACGGTTGTATGGTGTCCTTTATTCTTTTCAGTTCATCCATCAATTCGTCGTCGATATGGAGCCTGCCCGCGGTGTCTATGATCAGCGTGTCAAAGCCGTTTGTTTGAGCGTCTTTTATGGCTTCAACGCAGATTCGTACCGGATCACTCAGACCCTTTGAATCGTATACGTTCGTATTGGTCTTTTCTCCGAGGATCTTCAGTTGTTCAATGGCTGCGGGTCTGTAGATGTCGACAGAGACCAGGGATACCCTGTGGTTCTGGCTTGTCAGATGGCGGGCGAGTTTTGCCGCGGTTGTCGTCTTGCCGCATCCCTGAAGGCCTACGAGCATGACAGGGGCGGGAAACCGGTTTGAAAGGTTCAGGTGACTGCTCTCATTTCCCATCAATTCAACGAGTCTGTCATGGACGATCTTGACTATCTGCTGACCGGGACTTATGCTGTCCAGGATCTGCTGGCCGACAGCTCTCTCGCTGACATCTTTGATAAAGTCTCTGGTTACCCTGAAATTGACATCCGCCTCAAGGAGCGCCATACGGATATCTTTCATGGCTGCCTCGACATTTTCTTCGTTGAGGATTCCCTTTCCTCTGAGCTTTTTGAAGACGGTGTCCAGTTTATCGGTTAAATTTTCAAACATGGTGGTTTATCCTGATTCCCTGTTCCTTATAACAAGACATTTGATACTCCGTACCTTCTTTTCCAGCAGAGAAGCAATCTGTTTGGCATCGTCATATGTCGCAAAACCCTGCAGCTTTATGCGGAACCATCTCCCGCTTGAGCGCAGATTAACCTCATCCACTGTCGGAGAATAACCCATATCAGATAACGTTGCTCTCAGATTTTCTGTCCTGTTTTTATCCCTGAAAGATGCTATCTGGATAATGTATTTGTTGCCTGTCTGTTTTTTCCCTGGCGGACTATACTTCTCAGAGAGTCCCTGACCCTCCTTGCCTGCCGAAGTCTCCTTTATATTTTCACGTTTTCCCTTAAGCGTATCATAAAAGGTGAATTCGAAATCGTCTTCATTCTCGACTGTATCTGCCGGAATATCGCTGCTTTTTGTAATTTTTTCCTTTATGGCGCCGGGTATGCCTTTGGCTATCTTTTCCGGATAACTTTCAATGTTTTTCCCAACCATTACCCCACCTATAAAAGAGAACAATAAAAACAGGGCGATAATAACGGTAAAAAAAAACAGACCGAATTTACCCAGCTTGAATTCGAAATCTTCTGGTTTCCGTGGCATGAGTTTACCCTTTATCCGGAATTGAACTTAAAAGATACGATTTTCACATACGTTCGGGCGCTGAAACTCCTAATAACCTGAGGCCATTTCTAATTACGATAGCAGTGGTCTTGATCAGGAATAATCGTGCCTTCGTCAATTCGGCGTTGTCGGAAACAACTTTGTGCTTGTTATAAAAACTGTGAAATTTGGAGGCAAGATCGTTAATGTAATAGGGTATGCGATGCGGTTCAAGCGTCTTGGCGCTTCCCTCAACCATCTCAGGGAATGCGTCAATCAATTTGGCAAGTTCGTGTTCTTCCGGACTGATAAGAAGGTCGGGACTGATGTCAGCGTAGTCTGGAATCCGGTGACCCTGCTCCATGGCCATTCGCATGATACTGGATATCCTGGCATGGGCATACTGCACATAATAGACGGGGTTCTCGCTTGATTGAGCCTTCGCAAGCTCCAGGTCAAAGTCAAGATGGCTGTTTGATCTTCTCATGAGGAAGTTATATCTGGCTGCGTCTTTTCCCACCTCATCGGTCACTTCTCTTGTGGTTACAAATTCACCGGCCCTGGTAGACATGGGGACAGGAACGCCACCTCTGAGAAGGTTCACCAGTTGAACCAAGACTATTTCAAGGTCTTCCTTCTTCCTGCCGAGGGCCTGAATGCCCGCTTGCATTCTGGGTATGTACCCGTGGTGGTCAGCTCCCCATACATTGATGACCTTGTCAAACCCCCTTGAGTATTTGTCTTGGTGATATGCGATATCAGCGGCAAAGTAAGTGGGCTCTCCATTTCCCCTGACAACGACCCGGTCTTTTTCATCCCCGGAATCCGTCGTTTTGAACCACAGGGTGCCCTCTTCTTCGTATATGAAGCCCTCTGTCCTGAGTTTTTGAAGGATCTTTGCCACGCCGTCATTGACGTACAGTTCCTTTTCGCTGAAATAGCGGTCGAAGGTTACGCCAAGGGCTTCAAGATCTTCCTTTATCCCGTTCAGGATGGAGTCGGCCGCGTATTTTGTCAGAAAGGTTATTGAACCCTCCTTGTCGGATTTGAACCTATCGCCGAATTTGGTATATATTTCCCGTGCAAGTTCAGTAATGTACTGTCCCTGGTAACAATTTTCGGGAAACAAAATATCTTCGCCCATCAGTTCCAGATACCGGTAGTACATGGATTCTCCCAGCATGTTCATCTGGTTTCCGGCATCATTTATGTAATATTCCCTGGACACTGAAAAGCCCGATGCCTGCAGGATATTGGCAACAGTATCGCCAATAACGGCGCCCCGGGCATGTCCGATATGAAGTGGACCCGTGGGATTGGCGCTTACGAATTCAACCTGGACTCTGGTTCCATTTCCGATATCGGAGCTGCCATAGCTGTCTCCGAGCGTGTCCACCTCTTCCAAAAGGGTGGACCAGATACTACTTCTGATGAAAAAGTTTATGAAGCCGGGCCCGGCTATCTCAATTTTGTCCAATATTCTATCGCTATCATTGATGTTATCGACGATACGTTCTGCTATCTTGCGGGGAGCTTCTCTCTGGCTCGATGCAAACACCATGGCTATATTGGACGCATAATCTCCATGAGAGCCCTCTCTCGGAAGCTCTACTTCTATGAAGGGAATGTCCGTTTTCTTTAATATTTTCTTTTCAATGCAGGAATTAATCGATTTTTCTAGTAGTCTGGCAAGTCTCTTTTTCATGGGTTTTTATAAATTCCTTCTTATGCAGAAAACGAAAAAGTTGGCCCGAAAGCCAACCTTTCTCAAATAACTTCAAAACGGTGCACTCCTATAAGTCTTTGATCCGTTTTGTCAATTCACCTATTATCTATTTTTTCTGTTTTTTCAATATCGGCATCCTTGATTGCAAGATCTCTTGTGAAATCGGGGCAATTGACTTTTCCACTGGAATCTTTGGAGACGGAAAATCGCTTGGCACAGGTCCCTCTCCATGCACATATAGAGCAGTATCTCTTTTGTGTCCCCATAAGCCCTACCTCCGATCTTTCAATTTTCAATTCGACTTAATAATATATGTAGGGCTTTTTCAAGTCAAGGACTTTCGACTTCTTGTTTCCTATTTTACTATGGTGGATTCCCATACGGGAACCTTCTCGAAAAAGGAATATTTGCGCAGATCGTTTCTGGTTTTCACGCTTTCTGCCAATTGGTAGATCTCCCGTGCCTGGATAGTTCCGTCTGGAAGTTCAAATCCTCGTATAAAAATTTTCTGCCCTTTCTTGAAAGATCCAAGTGAGGTATCCCCCCCACTGGAGTTTTTCAACATGGTTCTGAATCGTTTTTTCCCCTTTCGGAAATCCACCAGTTCAATAATTTTTTCACCGGCTATCAGATAATTGTTTTGCGAATGTACTTCCATAACGGTGGTTTGAAGCGTGAAAAAATCAAGGTCAGCCGATTCGTCTATTGTAAGGGTGTTGCCTGCGTATACGATCGGTGCAAAGACAAGAAAGACTGAGAGTACGACACACAGATCTACCATTGATATGCCGTGCCTTCGTGTATTCATATGATGCCTCCTTTTAAGTGAGTGCCCTTCCAGAGAATATGTTCCCGGGGCAATGGACACTAGTGAATCTCTCGCCAGTAAAATACGTTAATATCCAGTGCTGCCGCAGGATCTTCAGGAGCCACTCCGCCTTCGATTCCAATGTAGATCTTCGGTCCACCTTCACGCACGGCAATGATGGGTGCGGTGGGGATGGCGGTGCCGATGTCCTTGTAACGATCCTTCTTGCCTCGCTCTACGGTATTACCCTCCGCGTCGGTTTCGGTATCACTGCTGTAGTCATGAACAGATCCTCCGGTAAGATAATTGACCGCGTAGAGACGCGCCGTGCCTCTGGCCGTCGTCGTCCCGCATGGGTCATCCGGGTCATCACCATCCGCTTCGGAGGCGGGTGTGTAGGTGGTAAAATAGACAACACCGGCATAGACTGTCGGAGACGCTGTCACCTTTTCACCCGTATTCTCCAGTCGTATGTACCAGCCCTTGGAAGCGTCAAGATCCTCGGAAGCCTGTATTTTCTGGT
>CAZOHQ010000225.1:0-3112 GCA_964579455.1 uncultured Syntrophaceae bacterium
CCCGGTAATTTGCTGGCAGTGTGAAGATGCGCCCTGCATTGAAGCGTGTCCCGTTGAACCTAAAGCTATCTATAGAGATGAAAAAACGAACGGTATCCTGATAAATAAGGATACGTGCCTCGGTGCCAAATGTCATAAATGCCTGGAGGCATGTCCGGCACAGTTCCTGCGGGCACATCCCGATACGGCGCTCCCTCTGACATGCGACCTCTGCGGCGGCGACCCGGAATGCGTGAAAGCATGCCTGGCACAATCGGGAAATCCCCAAGGACCCTGTATTATGGGAGACAAAGTCGGTTTCGGTGTGAACCTGGCATATCGTGATGTAACACCGGCGGAAGCGGCTGAGGATCAGATTACCAACTTCTTCTATCCGAATGAAACCGGGGAAAGGAGGGAGATATAATGGCAGCAACACGAGGAGGAAACTTTGGAAAGGTTCTGGAAGTCGACCTGTCAAAAAAGACATTTAAAACGCGTACCGTGCCGGAGGAGATATATCAGCAGTTTCTTGGTGGGGCGGGTATGGGTGATTACTTTCTTCTACAGGAATATAAAGCCCATCAGGATCCTTTAGCCGAAAACAGCTTCCTGTATCTCGGCGCGGGCCCGCTGGATGGAACGTATTGTCCGTCCACTCGAATGAGCGTCGTCCATATGAGCCCATATACGAAACGACTCAGTCATGCCGAAGTGGGGGCACATATAGGTGCCGAGATTAAGTGGGCCGGCTGGGACGGCATCTATATCCGGGGAAAGTCGGAAAAGCCGGTGTGGATCTACATCCGCAATGACAAGGTTGAATTCAGGGATGCCGGTAGCTTATGGGGCAAGGATACTGCCACAACGGAAGATATGATTGCCGAGGAATTAAAAGATCCCCGGGTCAGGGTCGCCTGTATAGGTCCTGCCGGGGAAAATGAAGTCCCGTATGCCGCTCTTGTGGTAGAGCGTTTCCGGGTTGCTGCCAGGACGAGCACCGGCGCGCTCATGGGAAACAAGAAGTTAAAGGCTGTTGCTATCAAGGGAACCGGGTATGTTCCCGCGGTTGACAACGATAAATTCATCAAAGCGGCAAAAGCGGGAAAGCAGTTTGCCGTTGACCATGAAGGCTGGCAGGGAATCAAACGATGGGGTACTGCCGGTCTGCTTGAATTGAAAAACTGGGGAACGGGATCACTCATTACGAAAAATTTTCAGACCACCTGGTTCCCGGACATTTCCTACATAGGGGCCGAGGAGGCAAACAGGCGGTTCTGGAAGAGGCATGTGGCCTGTACGCACTGCCCCGTTCACTGCCAGAAGCTTGGTGTTATTCGAGGTGGCAAGTACAGTGGCCTCATAGCTGAGGGTCCCGAATATGAAACTGCCGGTCTTCTGGGCAGCAATCTCGCCGTTACTGAATTTGACGGCATGATGGCCTCCATCGAACTCTGCGATGCCCTCGGTCTCGATGCCATTTCAACCGGCGGGTGTATAGGCTTTGCCATGGAATGCGTCCAGAAAGGTGTTCTCTCGAAGGCTGATCTTGACGGCATTGATCTCGAATGGGGGAACGCGGATGGCGTTTTCGAGATGGTGAGAAAAATCGCCTACAAGGAAGGAAAAGCGGGCAAGTTTCTCTCTAAAGGCGTTGTCGCCATGTCACAGGAGATAGGCCAAGGTTCCGAGAAATGGGCCGTTCATACAAAGGGCAAAGAGTTGGCGGCTCATGACCCGAGGGGCGATAAACCGCGCGGTGTCAGTTATGCCATGGGCCAGTGCGGCGGTGACCATCATGAAGCCAACAGCCCCGCCGGCCAGGCCAAGCGATGTCTGCACAATTCGCTTGTCTGCTGTTCATTTGTCGGTGGTTACTGGTCACTCGACATGTTCACTGCCATGCTGAACCCGCTGTGTGGATGGAGTATAACGGAAGATGATCTGATGAAAACAGGCAGACGAATCCGAACTCTGGAGCGCTGCTTCGATGTGCGTGAGGGGATCAGCCGGAAGGACGATGTGCTGCCGTACCGGATGACAAACGAACCTCTGCCTGAGGGACCAAAGAAGGGAGCTGTATTTACCGAGGCCGATACGAAAAAAATGCAGGAAGATTATTATGCGTTCTTTGGATGGGACAGCAACGGTGTCCCAACGGAGAAGGCCTTGAATGATCTTGGACTTGCATTTCTTATTGACGATATCAATGCGGCTAAGAAAAATTTGTAAGGAAATTTTTTAGGCAAATGATGTATAATCGGGGCAGGTATCAGCCTGCCTCGATTATTTCCCGGGCAGGAGATTGATAAAGTCACGACAATATATACACATGCATCCTGAATTCTTTGCGCTTTGTCGATATCTGCCTTAATGAGCATGGACATACGTTGTCTGAGTGTCCGTTCATAACAATACGAAATGGGAAAGAAAATCCTTTTATAGTGACAACGTAATAATTCATTTATCACTTATTATCTTGCTGTATTTGGAACCTTAGCAGGCAGGAGTACGTAATACATGAAACTGTCGCGGCGAGACGTACTTCATATCATCATCAGTGGTGCCATATCAGGAATCGTTTTTACCTTCTTCAAGATTTCCGGAGCAAAGGCGTTGCCCCGTCCACCGGGGTCACTTATTGAGAATGAATTCCTGAAATATTGTACCCGATGCTACAGATGTATAGACGTGTGCCCCGCCGACGCACTTAAGCCGGCAAGTATTCTTGATGGTATACCGAATTTAGGCACACCGGTTCTCGATTGGAAGAAGTGTATCATGTGTATGGAGTGTGTCAGGATATGTCCCACCGAAGCCATCAAGCAGGTCCCCAAACAAGAGATTGATATCGGAAACGCAGTGATCGATCCCGACACATGCCTCTCCTGGCAGAAAAAGAGACGGTGTACAAACTGTTACAAGGCCTGCAAATATGATGCTATCAAACTGGAAAAGAGGAGATTTCCCGTGGTCATAGAAGAAAACTGTAACGGTTGCGGCGCCTGTGAGCAACGGTGTCCTACCGACCCTAAGTCTATTATTGTACATTACGACAAGGTAAAAAGATTTGATCCTTCCGGAAATCGATTTGTTTTATCATGTACGCCGAACCCTTCCGGACGGTACCCGG
>CAZOHQ010000225.1:3127-4331 GCA_964579455.1 uncultured Syntrophaceae bacterium
CCTCAGTCTGATTTCAAAACATGGTTTGCAGGCAGGGTGGAGAAGTTGGCCAGACACTATGGGATTATAGAATAAGGAGCAAGGGAAAGACGGCCTTGAATTGAACAGCGAGCGCATTCCCCGCAACTTGTTACGGGAAGCTTCAATTTTGCATTAAAAGAGATAAGGATCGACTTCTCATGGCTGGTTTTGAACATATTCAAAATACAGGAAGAGATGCCGTACTGGTTGTCGGTGGCGGTGTGGCGGGCATTACCGCTTCCCTTGATCTGGCGGATGCGGGTCAGTCCGTTCATCTGGTAGAAAACGACAGTCATCTCGGCGGTCAGGTCTCAAAACTGGATAAACTCTATCCGACCGATCACTGTGCCTTCTGCCCCCTCTGGACAGATGTCAAAAAGTGTGTGGACCATCCGTTAATTACTGTTCATACACTCTCTCACATAAAGGAATTGAAGCAAGAAAACGGTAAGTATTCAGCCCTCATCCTGAAACATCCCCATTATATAGATGACAAGAAATGTATTTTCTGCGGACGATGTGTGGAGGAGTGTCCGGACAACGCTATTTACTCCGACTGGGAACATTTATGTCCGCCATCTTTCGTGATTGATGAGGCTTTATGTACACAATGTGGCAACTGCGAGAAAGTATGCCCTTCGGGTGCTATTAATATGGAGTTGAAGGAAGAAGAAATCAATCTTTCTGTGAGTGATGTCATATGGGCAACCGGTTTTAAGGAGGCGGATATCCATCACCTCAGGGAATACGGAAGCGGTACCCACCCTGATATTATGACGTCCATGGAATTTGAAGAGTGGACCGCAGAAGCAGGAACCAACAGGGGAAATATCATCAAAAGATCAGATGGCGCGGTACCGGCAAACATTGCTTTTATACAGTGCGCCGGAGCGAGGGATTTGAGGATGATCCCCTCCTGCTCTGCCGTATGCTGCATGCATGCCCTCAAACAGGCCGAGTGGGTGAAAAGAAGAAATCAAAGGATCGATTGTTATATCTTTTATACCGATTTAAGAACGGTGGGGCGTGATTACTACAGATATTCACTGAGAGATTTTGAAGGTGCCGATATCAAACTTGTCCGGGGACGACCGGGATTGATTCATCCACTGCCAGGCGGCAATGGGATCGCGGTACAATTTGAAAATACGATAACACAAAAAAGAGAGATTAGAAAATTTGA
>CAZOHQ010000226.1:0-350 GCA_964579455.1 uncultured Syntrophaceae bacterium
CTCCGGCCGCGACGTTAAAGACCGCCGCTTCCGCTCCCAGTGGCAGCGTCAGGAATGGAAGGAAGAGCAACAGGGCAACGAGCCTGTAGAGCCATTTCAGGGCCGCGTTGGCCAGACTGCTGCCCCCGGCCTGGGGCTTTCGCCGGCTGAACACCCCGTCGACAATACATTCACCGTCGAGAAGACACTCTCCATCCAGCGGACAGAAGCCGTCCATAAAGCAGGTCCCGTCAAGGGGACAGGTGGCATCGGTTTCGCATTGCCGGGTGTCGATGTCGCACGTATCGTTTGAGCACTGTGCTACTACCATCAATAATGTAGACACGTGGTCCAATATACCTGAAATCGTT
>CAZOHQ010000226.1:360-4313 GCA_964579455.1 uncultured Syntrophaceae bacterium
CGCCGGAGGCATCCGTTACCGTGCAAGTGTCTGAAATGCAGTCGGCGGAGGCATAAAAGGCGAAATTGTCGCTCATACAGCCCCATGATGCGTCCGAATTGCAATCATCCGTCTGGCAGGCCCCTGATGCGTCAGCGTGGCACACGTCGTTCTTGCATCCCCCCGATTTATCCACCTGACATCGGTCGCTCTTGCATTCGCCCGAGCTGTCGGAACGGCATGCATCCGCGATGCAGTTCCCTGAACTGTCACCAGTGCATCTGTCGGACCTGCACCCTCCCGAACTGTCGCTCGGGCAACTATCTCCGACGCAGCCAGCGGATGCATCCCTGCCGCACTTGTCGCTCAGGCAGGCCCCCGAGTTGTCACCCCGGCAGGTATCGCTCCGGCATTCCCCGGAGCTGTCTCGGGTAGAGGAATCGCCGTAGCATTCACCGGATACATCTGAGCCGCATTGATCGCTACGGCATTGCCCGGACTGGTCCACATCGCAGACGTCCCCTAGCTCGCAAGTGCTGTCTGGGTCGTCCGTATTGCAGACATCCGGATTGCATGGCTCCTGCGCCATCGCCTCGGAGAAAAGCGTGGTGTTGATACGCACCAGCGGCGCCATCCCCAGCGTTATACCCGTGACGGTACACCCACCGGCGATCTTGCACAGCCACCCGATAAACTCCCTTCGTGCCAGTTCTTTACCAACCGTGTTCCAGGACATTATCTGCCTCCTTTTCCGCAACAAGATACGGTTCCGTTGCCTCCTCGTACATTTCGCTCAGGATATCCCTGTCTTCAACCTTTAATTCCGAATTGATAGCCATGGCGCATTCTATCTGGTGCCGGATGAGTTCACAGCTCACCTCTTCATCCGGCTCCTCCAGGCAGCCGTTGGCATCCACCGCGTGCTTCCAGCATCCACCGCCGCACAGATACCGGGCCCAGCAGTCCCGGCATCCCGGACGATTGTCAACCGTAAGATCAAGGATCTTTCTTTGCAGGCTCAGATCCATGCCGGTTTCTATATCTCCCATCCGGTATTCATCGAGTCCGACAAAACGGTGGCAGGGGTAGAAGGCCCCGTCCTGCGACAGGGCGAAATAGGTCCTGCCTGCCCCGCAGTAATGGGCAAGCCGCTCGCGGACCACCCGTGTCTGTCTGATATGCTTCACCAGATTGCTGTAATTGAAAAACCGGTTGTTCCGGACACTCTTCACCAGAAACAGGGCAATGGCTTCGTTCTGTCTTTTGATGGCCTCGACATCTTCCGCGGTCACCATCATCGGGTCCGAGTTGTTGCCTATGGCGGGCTCAATGTGAACAGAGCCAAAATTCAAGCTGAGTAAATGCTCAACGACCGCCGGCAGATCCACCATGCTGTGGGAGACGGTTGCTCTGGCCGGAACTCTGCCTGGTCTCGCCGCTATGAGCCCCTTGATACCCGGCATGATCGCCTCATAGGAGCCTCCTCCATCCGGCATACAGCGGTTTTGATCATGAATCCCTTTGGGTCCGTCTATGGAGATCTGACAGCCCACCTTGTTTTTGACCAGAAAATCGATAATCCTCTTGTCCCTGAGCAGAAGGCCGTTGGTGGAAAGGGATAAGCCGGCCGTTTTGCCGGTTTGAGCCTCCTTTTCCTTTACATAGGAAACAACCTTTTCCATCAAACCCAGTTCAAGGAGCGGCTCACCGCCGAAAAAAATAACGCTCAAATCCTTTTGCCCGCCCGATGCCGAGAACAGGAAATCCACCCCTTTTCGGGCCGTGTCAAAGGACATGCCGCTGGTGATGGACCCGTAGAGGTGCGGTGCCTCCTGCCAGCCATCACCGGAAAGGGAACCATAACAGTAGCGGCAGCGCATGTTGCAGGCATGGGTAACCATCAGCTCCAGGTGCCGGATGCCGCTTCTCTTCTTGAGCATCGGTCGCTTTGTCGACGCGGCGGCTGTTCCCTGCAGGAGAAACCCCTCCTGCATCAGATAGGCCACGGCGTGCTTGATTTCTTCTTCTGAAAAGCTGTTCTTTAAAGATGTTACCGGATCGGGATGAGAAACATCGGAGAGCAGGCCCGCGATGTCATAAACAATAGGCGACACCTCGTAAAAAAGCATGGTATCCACATTGAACAGGATACTCTTGTCGAACATACTGAACAGATGAAACTCCGCTACACTATAATCGCCCTGCATCTCCTCAAGCCCTTATGGTTATCACGTATGGATAGTGGCTCGGATTTCCTCCGATCGGATCAAAACATTCACTATGTCTACTGGTATGCTTCAGATACTTCAAAGTCCCTGTATCCAGGGACTCTTTCATAAGGGAGGTGGATTCTCCCTTTTCCCTGCAGTGTGATGGATATCGATACTTCGATTATAGTGCGACATGCTCGGAGCCACAATAAAACGACAAATCACTCTGGGGCTCATGCATAATACACTTGTGGTTGATGAAACAGTACTTCTTCAGAAAACTGTCCCGGATCCAGGTGAGTAAACCGCAGCAAGAAAAAGGTGACCAGAGAGAGAATCTTACATCTTTTAGATGGTGATTGTGGACAAAAGTATAAGAAGAACAGACTTGTTTGTCAATAAAAGAATGACCGCACCATTATTCCGATAGCCATGATGAGTTTGTTCATAATTGTAGCACTGTAAGTCTCTTTTATGCTATCTTCTTTCCGGCAGGCATCTTTTTCCCCCTGTGGTTTATTGATGCTTTCCCGGGAAGATCGCCTGATACTCCATGTATCACCGAGGGTACTTAGAACTCTGTCTTTTCTACCGTAAGGAAGTTGCCGATATGATGTTTTTGAATTCCCACAAACCGATTACGACCTGTGAAGCACCTTCCTGTGATGATTGTCCTGTCAACACCACTCTTCACTGTCATTTCAGTCTCAAGGACTTGGTCCACTTCCTCCTCATCGCTCTTCCCCCTTTCCTGGTGGGTGGCGTCGGGATCTATCATATAAAGGGATGGCTCTTGACCCCCTGGATCATCTTTGTGATCGCCTTTTTCGGATTCATCGAAATTCGCGTTATGTGTTCCCACTGCCCTCATTATGCCGAGTCGGAAACATCTCTTAAATGCTGGGCGAATTATGGATCTCCCAAGGTATGGACGTATAGGCCCGGTCCAATGTCCATTACTGAAAGAATTGTATTCTTCGGCGGCTTTGTGATCGTGTGGGGATATCCTCTGCCATTCTTACTATACGGCCCTCAGCTATTGTTATTGATTGTCTATGTGATGACAACAGGCGGGTTCTTTGTCACCTTAAAAACATTTTTGTGTTCGCAGTGTATCAACTTCGCGTGTCCATTAAATTCCGCTACCGAAGAGAAACGTAATCAATTCTTTGGTAGAAACCCATCCGTTGCGAGAGCATGGAGGAAACGCTCCTGATAGAACGACTTTCATGTACGGAACATGGCCCGGAACAAATAGGATGTTGTTATCTTCACAAAAATCTGCTACCCAGTACCATCGAAATCGGGGATACAAAGGATCATATCAGATGGTTGAAAAATTACGGATTACTCTTTCACAAATATTTGCTGTTTTATTAGTTGTGTTTATTGGTGTCTCCAGAAGCGCATGGAACGATACGGCACCATTTGTAACCTCGCTTCTGTTTCTCTTGGGTGTCGTTCTGGTCGGCATCGGTTCCTTCGGCAGATTATGGTGCTCGGTCTATATTGCAGGGTATAAAACAAAGGAGTTGGTTACCCAGGGTCCGTACTCCATGTGCAGGAATCCGTTGTACTTTTTCAGCCTCCTCGGCGCCTTGGGTATCGGTTTTGCCTCTGAAAGTTTTCTCATACCCGTTGTTATATTGATTGGTTTTGCAGCGTATTACATACTTGTCATTAAGAGCGAGGAGGCACAACTGGCACGTTTGCACAAAGACGAATTTGCAATGTATGTACAGAAAGTTCCACGCTTCTTTCCGA
>CAZOHQ010000227.1:0-4301 GCA_964579455.1 uncultured Syntrophaceae bacterium
GCTGAAAAATATACGGAAGACGCTCTTAAGAACGGATGGGTCATTGGTGACACGATTACAAAACTCGTACGCCATGTCCCGGTCATTGCCGTTCCGAAGGGAAATCCGGCAGGCATAAAAGGATTTATGGATTTGAAGCGAGCCGGTCTCCGCGTCGCCATCGGCGATCCCAAGGCTCCTGCTATTGGCCGTGTGGCAAAGAAGATGCTGCAAAAAGCCGGCATATGGGAACAGGTTACAGAGAATATCAAGGTTTATGCACCGACGGTCAATCAGCTCCTCATTTATGTGGCTCTGAACCAGGTTGACGCAGCAATTATATGGGGTGATTTGGTTACCTGGGCCGAAGGCAAGGGAAAGCTGGAAGTGGTACAGATAGAAAAAGAGTACAATATTATTAAGACAATACCAACTGCCGTCTGCACAAAAACAGAGAACAAAACGCTTGCATACCAGTTCAATGAATACCTTTCATCAGACGAAGGGATGCTCATATGGAAAAAATGGGGATTTGAACCTTGCAGCAAATAAATATGTTCAAATTTTGTTTTACAGCGATCACATTCTTTATCACGTTACTGCTTGTGCTTGCCATCGGGTCTCTCTTTGTTGTCCCAAGCCTGGAAGACATCCGGCAGAATATCTGGTCACCGGAGATGAGGTTTTCCCTCAAGTTGTCAATGATCACGGGCCTCACGTCAACGGTTCTGGTAATGATTTTCGCACTACCCATCGGGTATACGCTCTCCCGTTTCAAATTCTGGGGAAAAGGATTGGTCAAAACGATTATCGACATGCCCATAGCTTTTCCCGAACTGGTGCTTGGTCTCTGCCTTCTGCTTTTGTTCGGCAATACTGTGGTGGGCAAACTGTTGAATGCGGCAGGGCTCAATTTTGTGTTCACAAAGAAGGGTATTGTAGCAGCGCAGTTTTTTACAGCACTCCCCTACGCGATTCGCATTATGAAGTCTACCTTTGACTATGTCAATCCGAGGATCGAGTTTGTGTCCCGATCCCTCGGTTATTCAATGTTTGAAACGTTCAGGAATATTTCTTTGCCCCTGGCAAAGAATGGCATCCTTGCCTCTACCGTCATTTCATTCGCTCGATGTATCGGAACATTCGGTACGGTTCTGATCCTGGCCGGTGGTTCCTATATGAGAACGGAAGTACTTCCAATAACGCTGTATCTCAACATTTCCTATGGCAACATGGGGATGGCCCTCACTAGTGGTATAGTGCTGATGGTTGTTTCTTTCATTGCGATCTTTATATTCGAGAAGGCGGAGGTCAGCCTATGAGTTTTTTCAGGGTCGATAACCTCCATATTAACCTTGTCGAATTCCAACTTCGGGAGGTGTCGTTCTGCCTGGATCAGGGTGATTATATGATGATCATCGGCCCCACCGGTGCCGGGAAGACCATCCTCCTCGAAAGTATCGTTGGCTTCTGGAAACCGGGAAAAGGGGAGATATGGCTGGAGGGTGCCGAAATCACGTCCATTCCGCCGGAAAAGCGGGGGATCGGTATCGTCTACCAGGACTATGCGCTTATCCCCCACTTCACGGTGTTTGAGAATATCGCCTATGGTCTTAAGAAAAAAACTAAAGACGGTATCGGCGAAGCAGTGAAGGACATTGCCGCATCGCTCAACATCGACCATCTCCTGCACCGCAAACCCGAGACTCTGTCAGGCGGGGAGCAGCAGCGAGTTGCCTTGGCACGTTCACTCATCGTCGAACCCAAGTTGCTGTTGATGGATGAGCCCTTCTCCGCTCTTGACCCCCAGACGCGGCGAGAGACACGGAGGCTCCTTCTCGACGTGCTTGAACGGCGAAAAACCACGGTTATCCACATCTCCCATGATCTGAACGACGCCTGGGCACTTGCCAATAAGTTGGCCATATTCCGGGATGGGTTTCTGCTTCAATTTGGTGCAATAGACGAAGTCTTCCGTTGTCCGCAATCGCGGTTTATCGCCGATTTTGTCGGGGCGTCTATACTCGACGGCACAGTCGTGGCAAACGGCGGCGGTCCCTGTATGGTCGATGTCGGTGATTTCTGTATTACGTCAATCGATCACGCCGATGAGGGTGCAAAGGTTCAGGTAGCTCTTCGTCCCGAAGATATCATCGTATCAAAAGAACGCCCCTCGGGCATTTCGGCTCAAAATATTATTGAAACAAAACTCAGATGTGTTATTCCCGAAGGCAGGGCTTCATTTCTTCACCTCACCGCTAACGAAACCGAGCTGAATGTGCTAGTCACGAACAATGCCGTGGCACAACTCGGTGTCTCACCCGGCGATACAATCTATGCAATCATCAAGAGCGCACACGCCCGGATCATACAGTAACTCATCTTCATGTCACAACAGATCGAAGGGATTCTGCTCTCTTGTAGCGATTATGGACTGGACGAGTCGAATGGTTCTCTCTTGGCGGCTGTCCAACACTCTGGATAGTTCATTCTTTGTGGATGCCTTGGAAGAGGCGATTGATAAATACGGTTACCCGCGATCTTCAATACAGACCTGGGCAGTCAGTTTACCTCTGCCGCGTTTACAGACGCTCTCCTTTCCAGAGGCACTTCAATGCTCCCTGTACCAATAAACTAGGTCCCCTCACTGAAAATTACGAAACGCTCACTTCAGAAAGAAGATGTTGTGCCCTCAGAGTAAGTAATGTCATCGTTTTGGTTCAATAAAGCAGGGGATTCTCTGCAGGACAGGCCGGTATTTAATCGTGTCGTACCGCTTCGAGACACGTGGGGAAAGATTGCCGGCAAGGGGAAGTAATCACTGATGTGAAGCCCGTTTGACACTGCGGCTACAGCGGCTTATGGAGGCTTGTAAAAAATTCGCTTTATGATGACTTGGGTAGCGACAGAATAATCGGGACTCCTGCCAGACCGAGCAGGGCACTGACGGTAAAGGCCGTAGAAATACCCGACAGGTCTGAAAGCCAGCCGATAAATACAACCACTGCCGCCGTACTTAGAAATGAGATCATCATATACAACCCATTGGCGGCACCACGGTTTTTGCCGCAATGATCATGAACCACCGCCATAATCACCGGTGCAAAGGAAAATACGGACAATCCCAGAAGAATGAGTAGCGGCACAAGCATCCAGTCCGGTGCGTACAGAATGGACAGCATCAAAAACGATGATATCGGCATAGTCGTAAAGAGCACAGGACGGCGGCCGATTCGATCACTCAGCGTACCGCCAAGCAGTGTGCCCACAATCCCTGCAAGCTCGAGTACTGCCAGACTTATCCCTCCCATCCACAGGCTTTTACCCGATGATACAATATAGGTCGGAAGAAATGCCGCCAGGGTGCCAACCAGAAAAGCCCGCGAAATGATAATGCCGGTCAGGGGAATCATAACCCTACGCATGGAGTGCCATACTTCATTCAGACCCTGGTTTGATTGGTGAGTGGATTTGGAACTGATCCCTTTGAGGCGTACAAAGAGCAATACCGATGCCAGAATCCCGACGATCATAACGGGGTAGCTGCCCTCCAAACTGAGATTGGTGACCGCCCACACGGCGAATAATGGCCCGATAGTACGAGCCATCTCTCCACCTGTCATCCAGAAACTCATCCCTCTGCCAAGACTGACACCCGAGAGTCGAGCTATCATGGGCGGCCCCACTACGTGAAAAACTGCCGCACTTAAACCTGCTGTCAATAGTAAGATACACAGTATGGAGTAGCTTGGGGCCAGTCCCATAAAACTCATAACAATCGCAGTTATGGCAGGAGCTACAATTGCCAGAATACCTAATTCGATCCGATCCGAGATGATCCCGATTACCGGGTTGAAAAGCGCCGGAAGGCGGAATATCACGGTGAGTGAGCCTGCCAGCAGCATAGAGAGCCCGAATTTGGAAATAAGCAACGGCAGAAGCGGAGAGAGAAAGCTTGAATATATATCATGAATAAAATGACTGCCTGAAATAAGTAAAACCTTATCGGTCTGAAAATCGGTATCATTTCTTGCCATGTATTGTCCTGCACTTTTCCAGTCGCAGCTTCTCAAAAATTGCAAGACCTGCAACAAATTTCTCAGACAATATATGCCTGTGCTCAACAATACAAGGGATTTCTAATAGAGTCAGTCCAACGACCCACCGATAGTATCAAACCAATTCATCAGGAACTCGATATAACCTTGCCCCATACAATGGGGTAAGGTTATATCGAATATGATAGGGAGCGAGAGGGAATATGAGGATATGCCAAGGATGCTTTAGGGAGTATGGAGAAGACGATATTGTTGTAAGTCCTG
>CAZOHQ010000228.1:0-4269 GCA_964579455.1 uncultured Syntrophaceae bacterium
AATAAATAATGGGGAAAACAGGGACAACTGTCCCTATTATCCCCGGCATGTATCACTTACCCGACTGGATGGGATCCCACTCATATCCCCAGACGGCGCTGTTTGAGGGAACTTTATAGTTTCTCCTGTCCTTGTACGATGGATACCGTCGTGCACCGCCCTCTACCGGTTTCATCGGGACGGGGAAATGAGGCGCCAGAAGTCCGTGGGCATGGGCCTCCCGTTCTAGCCACTCACGATCATCGGGATGGGCGATGGAGATCAGTGCCGATGTGCGCTCGTACCCGTTCAGGCCCCTCAGATTGACGATGCCGTATTCCGTGCAGACATAGTGCGCAAACTGAGCCGGCAGATCCACGGACGACCCCTCGGGAAGGAAGGGAACAATTCTTGACTCGCCCTGTTTATTTCTCGATGTCATACAGGCCACCGCTCTGCCTCCCCTCGACTGGGCGCAGAAACACATGAATTGAAAGTACCCGCCGGTACTGGAGATGGGCCGTTTCTTGTAAAATCCGGCACTCTGCTGCCCGAGGAGATCGACGGCGATGCAGTTATTGATGGCGATCATGTTGTCGATCCGGGTAATCACATTCAGATTGTTGGTATAGTCCGCATCATAAACCGCAAGGTGCTGGTTTCGATTGATGGTATCGTAGTACCACTGCGTGTCGACAGGAAAGGCGAAGGTCCAGACGCTCTTTCCCCGGTCAAGGGTTTTGTATCTGTTGGTCACCTGACCCGATTCGATCAACTTGATCAAACCATAATTGAGCATTTCCGTATGCACGCCGAGATCTTTGAGACCCGCGTCCGCCATTGCCGCGACACAGGCCGACGGGAGTGAACCGATACCGAGCTGCAGGACATCACGATCATCCATGATGGTAAGGATGTGTTCCGCAATCTGCTTTTCCTGAACAGTGGGCACCATAGCCTTTTCGTCAATCTGTGGCCAGACGTACTTCTCGCAGTCCACCTCGACCCAGTAGTCTACATCATCGATATGGATGGTATTAAACCGCCCGCCTTCGGCCCATGGATAGTCTTCACGCACCTCAACGACGAGTCGCTTGGCCGATTCCCGGAATATGCTACAGTTATTGGTACCGTAGGACCAGTTGAAGAACCCGTTATGATCCACCGGCGTGGCGGCATTCAAGAACCAGTCGATTCCGCGCTTGTTCGGGTCGCCGTCGGCAAACCGGTAATGATGCCACCAGCTTCCGATGGTCCAACCCCACTGCGCCCAGCTGGTAACACCGTTATCATCACGGGCTTTTCGATTCCATGGGAAGAAAAAGAAGTCATGAAAGCAATGATATTGCTGGAGGGGATCGACCTCCTGAAAGCGAAGCTGCGGATAGAATTTCCCGTAATTCCAGATCTCAATATCCCGCAGTCCTGACGGGCCATCGCCGAGCCGGTTCGCCAGTGCCTCCATACATGCCGTCGAATCGCCACCGACAGTGCCGTTCGTTACCCACTCTCCGCTCTTCATCATGTCGGCAATCTGACCAGGCGTTTTCTTTTTGTCTCGGATTTTCTGTTGTACTGGTGTTGTCATTTTGAGCCTTCCTCCCCTTCCATTTCCTCTTTCCTCTCTTGTGTGAAATTCGCGCACATCATACACCGCAGTTTACAGGTAACTAACCGCTGCACTGATATATTTTTATCCCTTACAGGAAATAATCTTTTTAGATATCTCTGAGGGTGAGCAAAGATTGTCACTCTTTGAATAACAAGATATTCGCTACGGGATAAACCGGAAAAGGTGAAGCATATAATAAGATCGGAACTGTATGTCAACAAAAAACAATCATCATGTTAGCGAAAGCTGTAATCAATAAATATCGACACAGATCTTCAACTATAGTAAATTCCTTGACAACAAGTTTTCAAGTAGTATGGTTCCCGTTACGCTACGATGTGGGATTTTCTTATGGCACAACCGGTCGGCGTATTTGGCCGAAAAATAGTCACAATTCCCCTTGGAAAGGGGAATCAGGAGGTTTTGTAATGATTGATCTTGTGAAGAAGTTTTTTGGAAAAAAGATAAATAATGGCACCGCAGAAAGGGAAGACTCCGTTCATGACCTTCGGATCGCAACCTGCGCCCTCCTGCTTGAAATGTCCCGGATAGACGGTGAGTTCAGCGAGTCAGAGAGACAGGGTATCCTTTCAATCATTAAGAGAGAATACGAGGTGGACAATGAACATATCACTGCAATCATTGAGACAGCCGATAAAGAGTTGAATGGAAGTCTGGATCTGTGGCAATTTACCAATCTTATCAATCAAAATTATACACAAGAAGAAAAGATCAAAATAATCGAAATGGTCTGGCGTATTGCCTACACAGACGGCAGCCTCGACAAGCATGAGGATTTTCTTGTTCATAAACTGGCTAATCTGCTCCGTCTGACTCACCGGCAGCTCATTGATGCCAAGGTAAAGATACGTGAAATCATGGGGATCACCAGCGGAAAACGGTGAGTTACATCTAAGGCGTGGTCCTTATGAAGAGCTCAATGATGAAGACCTTGTTGGGGGTTTATCATTCGATGCCTGACTTACTCTTGCCTTTTACACATAAAAAAAGGACCGGTTTCGAAAACCGGCCCTTTGGCCGAATGCAGTTAATAACGGTTATAGTTTAAAGAGAAGCTCCGCGTAGGTCGGTACGGGCCACATATCAGCGGGCACCACCATTTCCAGTGCGTCGATATCGACGCGCAGGGCCTGCATGGGTGGGATAACTTTATCCCGGTAGGCTTCGGCCTGTTTAATGGTATCGATGGTCTTCTGCGCCTTTGCTGTCGCCGATTCCAACTTCGTCAGGTTTTTGTAGGTAGAGGCCAGAAGAGCGCTGACCTTCTTCAGGAGATCTTCCTGGACCGGAGCAGCAACACCCGCACCTTTAAGACTGGTAGAGGAATCCGCCAGGGCGGTCGCGTAGTCAATCCCCGCGGGCAGGAACTGCTTCTTGGCCATGTCGATAGCCGTCATCGCTTCAATGTTGATCTGCTTGGCATAGATCTCGACATAGATCTCGTAGCGAGAATGCAGCTCCTTGCTTGAGAGAACCTCATACTGCTCGAAGAGCTTGAGGCATCTCGGAGTTATAAAGGCCTTCAAGGCGTCCACGGTGTTGCGCGCGTTGGGAAGACCCCGTTTTGTGGCCTCTTTCAGCCAGGCTTCAGTATAGTTGTCGCCGTTGAAGAGGATCCGGCCGTGCTTCTTGTAGATGTCCGTGATGATCGCTGCCACTTCGGCGTTCGTATCCTTGGCCTTTTCAAGGCGGGTGGCGATCTCGTCGAGGGCTTCGGCCGCGATGGTGTTCAACGCGACATTCACTCCGGCAACCGATTGGGCCGACCCAACCGTCCGGAACTCGAACTTATCCCCGGTAAAGGCGAAGGGAGAGGTCCGGTTGCGGTCGGTATTGTCCTTTGGGAACTTGGGCAGCGTATCGACGCCGACATTAATGAATTGCGCGTCTTTCGAACCGTTTTTCTTGCCCTTTGCAATATTCCCCAGGATCTCCGTCAAATTGTCCCCCATGAAGATGGAGATAATGGCCGGAGGCGCTTCGTTGGCGCCCAGACGGTGATCGTTTCCGGCGCTGGCGCAGGTGGCCCTCAGGATGTCGGCATGGGTGTCGACGGCCTTGATCAGGGCGACCAGGAAGATGAGGAATTGGACATTATCGCTGGCCGTATGGCCCGGTTTCAGCAGATTGACGCCGTCGCTCGTGGAAAGAGACCAGTTGTTGTGCTTGCCCGAGCCATTGATGCCGGCATAGGGTTTTTCGTGGAGCAGGCAGATCAGGCCGTGCCGAAGCGCAACCTTCTGCATGGTCTCCATGACCAGCTGGTTGTGGTCGGTGGCAATGTTCGTGGTTGCATAAATGGGGGCCATCTCGTACTGCGCCGGCGCAACCTCGTTATGCTGGGTTTTGGAGGTAATGCCCATCTTCCAGAGTTCGTTATTCAGATCCCACATGTAATCGGCGACCCGGTCCTTGATGGCGCCGAAATACTGGTCATCCAGCTCCTGACCCTTGGGCGAGGGGGCACCGAAGATCGTTCGGCCGGTCAGCATCAGGTCGATTCTCTCCATATAAAAATCTTTGTCCACGAGGAAGTACTCCTGCTCGGGACCCACCGTAGAGATGACCTTGGTGGCGGTGGTATTGCCCAATGCTTTCAAAACCCGCAGGGCCTGTTTGGAGACGGACACCATGGACCGCAGCAGGGGGGTCTTCTT
>CAZOHQ010000229.1:0-4266 GCA_964579455.1 uncultured Syntrophaceae bacterium
CCCATGGTCAGCAAGGTCCTGCCGTGAAATGCACGCTCGAAGGCAATAACATTATACCTTCCGGTATATCGCCGTGCGATTTTTATTGCATTTTCCACCGCTTCGGCACCGCTGTTTGCGAACATGGCCTCTTTTTCAAAATCACCCGGGGCGGTGGCTATCAGCTTTTCAGCCAAAGCAACATAGGATTCATACTGAATTGCATGAAAGCATGTATGCATAAATTTGCCTGCCTGTTCTTGTATGGCAGCGACGACTTCCGGATGGCAGTGACCTACATTGAGGCACCCGATTCCACCGACAAAATCAATATATTCATTGTCGTCAATATCCGTCAATTTTGCACCCTTGCCATCGGCAATGTAAATGGGACCTAAATGTCCAATACCCCTTGGAACGGCTGCTTCTCTGCGGGCAACAAGTTTCTTTGCATTTTCACCGGGGACAACTCTTGCTTCACCTGCTTTAATCGTCATTATTTTCTCCCTTTCTTTCATTTATTATTCTCGGGCAGCACACCGATCGGTGCCAACACCAAACAGCAACATACCCTTCTTTCGGCCTCATGCCGGCACAATAATCGCAATTACAAAAGAAATGCTATTATTGATTTTCGTCTCCTGTATCAAAAAACGTAACCTTGAATTTAACGAGTCCATCAGGACAGCATACGTTATATCCATCTTTCCATCCCAGATGTTCTGATTCAATGCCAAAACGGGCGCCCATAATCCAGGGGTATATTGACAACAGTGCTGTCACACATACGGGTCCAGACTTTTCACAGTCAAGAACCGGTCCGTTCAAGTACACGGCATCCCCCTTCTTCATTAAGTCACACTCTGAATGGACAACCTCTATCTTAACGTTCTTGCTTGGCTCTAATTTCATCTCTATTTTTCTCCATATGTTGATACGGTATCCGAAGGCTCGTGTATCTAACCCCGGTGCCCTCCCGTATATCGTTTCTAAAGACCTACATTATTAAGCACCGATTCCGCTTTGTCACCCAATGACTTGAGAGGGCAGCCACAGAACGATCTGCGGGAAGACCATAATTAAAATCAGACAGGTAGCCTGCAACATAATAAACGGCCATACAGACGCGTAAATATTTCCCATCGTTACCCCGGGAGGGACAACCCCTTTCATATAAAACAGGACAAACCCGAATGGGGGGGTCAGATATGCCATCTGCATATTGACGATGAATAAGATGCCAAACCACAGAGGATCAAAGCCCAGGAAGGTAATCAGCGGAACATAGATAGGCACGGTGATCATGATAATGGGAAGATCATCCATAACCATACCAAGCAGGAAAAAACTCAACTGCATACAGATAAGGACAACCCACCGGTTAACCCCTAACGAGTCGACGAGCTGTTGCAACAACGTCGGCAGACCAAGGGTGTTAATAACAGCCGAGAATGCAAGGCATCCAACAACAATCCACATCACCATACTTGCCAGCTGGGCTGTTTTTTGTGTTGCCTCTTTAAATACGCCCCATGTCGCCTTCGCATCTCGCAAATGGAGATATACTATGAACAACGATATAAACGCACCAAAGGCAGCAGCCTCCGTAGGGGTAGCCAGCCCTCCGAAGATGGATCCCATAATACAGAAAATCAAAAACAGAGGCATGATAAGATTCTTGGTAGAAATAAGTTTTTCTCTAAGAGAGGCGCGGTCTTCTTTGGGAACGGGTGGAGCCAGAGTCGGATCAATAATACTCCGTATCAGGATATACGCTATAAACAAGCCTGCCAACAGGAATCCCGGGCCGACTCCGCCAAGAAACATCTTTCCTATCGAGAGGTCGGAGAGAGATGCATACACAATCATCGTAACACTTGGCGGGATCAGAAATCCCAGGGCACCACCACCGGAAATACAACCGATTGCCAAGGTCGTCTTGTAGTTATATTTCAGCATAACGGGGAGGGCAATCAAACCCATGGTAACCGTAGCGGCCCCGACAACTCCCACCATAGCGGCAAAAACCACACAGACCATGACCGTCCCAATTGCCAGACCACCGGGAACGGGCGCCAGCCACAGCCGAATCATACCGAACAACTCCTCTGCGATACCTGATTTTTCCAACACACATCCGATAAAAACAAACAGAGGGATGGCCAACAGAATGACACTGGTCATATTCTCCATGATGCCCGGCGGAAGGAGCTGGAGGGATCCAATACCCCTTTCTAACATTAGAAACACCACTCCGACAAAACCGAGGGTAAAAGCCACAGGTGTCTTTAGTACGAATAATATAATAACGCACAAAAACATGAAACCGATAATTATTAGAGGACTCATTTAAATTCCCTTTCTGGTTAAATCTAAAATGCCGCGCATGATATCAGCAACAATCTGTATGAGGAATAATAACGATGCGGCAGGCAGCATTACTTTGACCGGCCACAGGGGTGGGCCAAACATCGTGTGTGAATGCTGATTTGTGACAATGGCATGCCACCCATATTTCCACCCAACCCAGAGCAATACAGCAAAGAGCACAAATCCAACAATTGAAACGATAAGATCGGCCACTATCTTTCCTCTCGTTGAGAAATACTGATAAGCGATATCCACCGCGACATGGCCTTTTAACTGAAGAACCCATCCACCTGTAAAAGCTATATAAAAGGCAAACAAAAAACCACATGTCTCATGAACCCACATGGTGGGAGATTGAAAGAAATAACGCATTATCACTTCATATACCATCAGGCACATGAATACGGTCAAGGTATAGGCAGCTGCCTCGCCTATTTTCCTATTAATTGCCGCAGCAATTGATATAAAATTTTCCATCCAGTGCATTTATTTTCTCACTTTCTTTCTTTAACAAATCGAAAACATTTTTTGATGGCTTCCCCAAAAAATCCTTTATTCCCCGGATACGTAGAAATGATAATTCCCTCCCCTAACACATTGTATACATTCACTCCGTACTCAAGATAATAATTCGCGACAACCGGCTGTTTGTGAGTACGTCAATATCGTATCAAGCTCAAAAAATTGCTGGCCCATCAAACCTGTTTCTACTCCCCCGCTCGTGCATATCGTATGGAACCACCATCACGTCACATCCAGACTGACACAGGGATGCTCTTCACAAGCAGGAGAAATATGGATCCATACCCCCCTGATCCCTGTCAGAAACAAGGAGCGGGGGGTATGAAGGTGCCGTCTTGGCAATCGTTTCAACTAAAATCCGAGACTCTTGATGTGTTCTTTCGAACGTTTTATGTACTCCGCGCAGAGCGCATCTTGCGTTGCCAGCTCATCCCACAGTTCCATACCCGACTCCTGCATTTTCTTCAGGACTTCAGGCGGGAATTCAAGATACTCGGCTCCCTTTGCTTCCATCTTTGCCTTGGACAGTATGTCCTCTGTGTCAAACAATCTGGTAACGTCAAACGCGTACTGCTTGAGGGCCATTTCAAATACCGCTCTCAAATTAGCAGGAAGGGAATCCCATTTTGTCTTGTTAATAATGATTTCACAGTTCTGGGCGCCGGAAACATCCGGGGTCATCTGATACTTGGCCACTTCGTATGTCTTTGCGAGGAAACTCTCGGTATGGCTACCACTGATTTCAGCATCTATGGTACCTCGTGAAAGCCCGACATATATCTCTGCGAAGGGAATAAAGACTGTTGGAATGCCTAACTTCTTCAAGTTCTTTGCGGTTGAACCGGTAGCCCGTATCTTTAACTTCTTGATGTCATCCCAGCTCTTGATCGGTTTCTTTGAAACCATGGTATACCCGGCCCAGCACACCGGAGCGCCGTAAACAACATTGTGTTCTGCGTAGGCTTCGCGGAAGAATTCAAGGATACCTTCATCATAGATAAAGCTCAGGATATTCATGGGGCCTCTGGGATCGCCAGGCAGCGCAAATGCCGTCGCTGCCATGGGGAGAATGCCGGCATGGTAACAACTGCAGGTCGTTCCCATATCGATAGCTCCGTTACCAACGGATTCAAAGATCTCAGGAGACTTCACCAGGCCTCCAGGAGGAATTGACTGGATGTCGATCTGGCCGTCGGTCGCAGCCTTCAGGTCCTTGCTCATTTTGTCCAGAGCGATACTGACCGGATGATTCATTGAAAACATGTTCTGCAGGGTTAATTTATATACCTTTGCGCTTGCACTCCCCACAAACCCAGCCAGCAACAATGCAAAAACCGATATGACAATTACCGCCCTCAACGACCACTTGCTTTTTGACTCGTTCACCATTTGTTT
>CAZOHQ010000230.1:0-4230 GCA_964579455.1 uncultured Syntrophaceae bacterium
CAGTGGTGACTCTGATTTCTCTCCGCTGGTTAGCAAGCTGCGGGAGAACAACAAAGTTGTAATCGGTGTCGGCGTCAAGAATTCGACATCGGACTTGTTAATGGCAAACTGCGATGAGTTTATCTTTTACGACGACCTCGTACGCATTCAGCCGCCCCGAAAGAAGGCTGGCAGCAAAGAGGTAAGTTCTAAGCCGGCGCGGGGAACAACTGCCAAATCCGCCAAGGCTGCCAAGACTGCCAAGGCAGCTGAGACCGCCGCAGACAAGAAGCAGGACGCATGGGATTTAATTGTCGAGACCTACGAGGCATTGGTTGAAGAACGCGGGGAGGGGGAAAAGATCTGGGGCTCCATGATCAAGCAGACCCTGAAGCGCCGTAAACCCGGCTTCAGCGAATCCTACTACGGATTCCGCTCTTTCGGCCAGATGCTGGAGGAGGCCGAAGCACAAGGGATTCTTGAACTGGAACGTGAAGAGAAGTCGGGTGGCTTTATCATCAAGAGTTGTCACGTTTAATAACGCCCATTCGGATATCAGTCCTTGGATACCCCCTGAGATGTTTTGTTACGCAACCTCGGAATCGACGGGAAAATCATATACACACCGGGACATTGTATCGATCATCTGGCGGTAGTGTTGGATGATGGTGCCGCCTTTTGCGGAGACACCGCAGCCAGCTTCATATTATGGGCAAGCACAAAATACTGTACGGTGTTTATGACCGATATGGAAGAGGCTTACCGGAGTTGGCAAAAAATGATCGATGCGGGCGCCGGCACGATATATCCTGCGCACGGCAACCCATTTAGTTCCGACAAGCTTACTGGGAATATGGGTAAAATCAAAACAGCGGATTTAGCACGATTCTTTTAATCACAATCAGTGACAGCCGCGACCAACGCACAAAGGTATACCATGTCACACCACAGGCAATAGTCTGACAGCATGTCGGCCCTTTTTGATAACAAACAATCATGAGGCATGGAGTATTAATTTCTCTTTACCTATTGAATCTTTTATAAAATATGCTATAGGTGTCGGGGTTGGATCTTTCAAAAAACATGCAAAGGTAACCATGCAGTAACGATGACGTGTCCTGAAAATATCCATACATTATATGGTAACCGTGAGCATATCAGAATTGACGTCAGAATATCTTATATTTGAATGACTGTTATAACTGAGCTGAAATTGGTGAGAATACTATGGATACAGCAATAAACATCAATGCGAAAAAGAAGAAAATTGCCCTAGCCTTAGGCGGCGGAGGTGCGGCTGGGGCTTTCGAGTGCGGAGTACTCAAAGTCTTTGAGAAAGCAGGTTTTTTTCCTGACCTCATCGTTGGGTGCAGTACCGGAGCAATTCAGGCAGCAGGGTTCGCCTTAGGCAGAACCGTACAAGAGTATCTTGAAGTAACGAAGGATTTTACCACCAAGCTAATATTTCCATTTAATAAAAAGCTGTTAATCAAACCACACGCAACAACTTCTATTAGTAGCCAGGACAATCTACAAAAAATTATGTACGATTATATTGGCGACTCCACGTTTGATGACTGTACAATTCCGTTTCATATTGTGGCCACCCGTTTACGTGATGGGAAAGAAGTGTTCTTTAATAAAGGACGCATCATTGATGCCATGATGGCATCGGCCGCGATCATCCCCTATTTCGAGCCGTATGAAATCGATGGAGAACTATATATCGATGGTGGATTCGCTGATCTTTTAGGCCTGGATGAGACTATCGACCGCAAAGATATCCATACGATTTTTGTTAATTTGCGCCACGAAGCCAAATACAAACCACCAACAACAGTTTTCGAAAGTTTAACGTTGGCAATGGGAATTATGGGTCATCAAAACCTGAAGAGAGAGATCGACCGCTGTAAAGCGCGTGCCTATGATTTTACCGAAATCCGCCTGCCACACTCGGATCATTATAAGTCAACTGATTTTAGCTGCACAGAAGAATTGATAGCGTTAGGCACACAAGAGGCAGAAAAAGTACTACCGGAGCTACAGAAAATAGAGCGAATGTAGTATGAAATAGAGGCCACACAGCTCTGGATCAACGTTGACTAACTACGCATCGAATATGGAAATACCTCAGATATTATACCAAGATATAGGAGATGTAGATCTTTCATACCTTCATTACGAGGGTTCCGGAGAGACGATAATCTTTCTCCACGCAACAGGGTTTTTACCCTGGTTGTGGCATCCTCTTGCACGGGTCCTCTCCCCCGCTCATCAAATCATAGCCCCCTCCTTCTGCGACCATCGCGAACGGGACCCCGAAAAGGGTGGGCTGAACTGGATGACCCTGGCCGAGGACCTTGCAACTTTCTGCCGAAAGCTCGATATTAAAATGCCTCTTCTGGTGGGTCATTCCATGGGAGCAACGGTCCTGACAATGGCCTACGCGGCCTGCGGATTAAAAGCCAGGGCCATGATATTGATCGAACCAATCTTTCTGCCCCAGGATTTTTACCGAATACAACTGAAAGTGGAAGATCATCCCCTTGCCTCCAAGTCTATTAAACGAAGGAATCACTGGGATAGTGAAGCGGAAGCAATCGAATATATCCGGTCGAGGCCCCTTTTTGCACGATGGGATGATGAAATGATACAGCTTTACATTCGATACGGCATGGTCGAGGGTGAAACGGGCGGTCTTCAGTTAACCTGCTCTCCGCTCAGGGAGGCCTCCCTCTTCATGGGAGGCATGCACTATGATCCATGGCCTCTTCTTTCCGAAATTTCATGCCCTGTCCTTGTCCTTGAAGGCGAATTGAGTGAAAACAGACATTACATCGATCTTGAAAAGTCTGCTTCCCTTTTTCCCCAGGCCACTCATCGTATCATGAAGGGAGCGGGCCATCTCATACCTATGGAGCAACCGGGAGAGATAACCGAAATCATAAACTCTTTTTTCGGATCATCGAGCCGAGAGTCGGGCGACCGTGAAGGATCACCATAATCATCATGGGAGCATCTCCACGTTCATCGTGCCCCCCTCATCATATGTCACAAGCGCTCCGCCCCTTCCCCTTCCCATATTACAGTTAACCACGAGGGTCTTTTCCACATACTTCCAGCCCGGCCTTTCATGAATGTGTCCGCAGATAAAGAGCCGGGGCTGACACCTTACAATCATCTTATAGAGACCGGCTGAACCCGCATGAAACCTGCCGAAGGCCTCGTCAAGTATCCCCCTGGGCGGGGGATGAGCCACCAGAACGGAACTGTCCTCCAGAAGGGCTTCTATTCTCTTGATAACACGCCCTTCAGCACAACATATCCGGGAATAAAAAGGCATCGGTATGGTACCGCTTACGCCTACAAAAGTGACTCCCTGTATCTCTCTTTTATTCATGTGAAGTGAAGCGATGTTGGAAGCATGCTCGAACAGAGCCTCCACCTTTGGAAGATCAGAGTTTCCCCGAACCGCCAGGACAGGCACGGGCATATCATTCAAATCCTCTATAATAGAAAGGGAGTCGGTATAGTTTGTAATATCTCCGGCAACAACGAGCACATCGGGCTTAAGCCTTGATACGTTGCTTCTGACACGCTCAATACGGTCAGCCTTCCCATGGATATCTGCAACGGCGTATATTCGCATTGTACCCCCTATCTTTTCGTAACCTTTACTCAATATAAGCAGGGATTCTTACTTGATGCAAATATATTTTCTTTGACACACCTGTCGTCCTGTATATATTTTTTGTGACACAAAGATAAAGGGTATTGCACGAAAAGCAAGCCGATTTCTCAAAAGGATGAATACGGCGATACGGCACCTTCTCGGGCATCGGAGCCGCGCACACCACATATAGAGGTGAATATTTCATTGACATACAGGAGCGCTCTTCATATATTTGCTTCCATCAGAAGCAATGTCTTATCAAAAACAAACAGGCGATCCTTGGAAAAGCGCTCGAGTCCAACCGCAGCAACAAGACAGCAGCCGCTCGGCAGCTCGGTATTTCACGCTATACCCTCATACGCGAACTCAAAAAAGTGAAAGGCAACAATATTTTAGATAACATCTCCTAATTGGAGTTCGGTTATCGAACGATATGTTCTGCATTCGCACGTTCCACCTGTTTTGATCTCTTTCAACACCCCTTACGCTTAAGATATCGTGCTAAAAGAGCACACTTCATGTTGATTATCGGTCTTCATAGCCCCATAATCCCTGTTCTATCCTGACAATCAATAGTG
>CAZOHQ010000231.1:0-389 GCA_964579455.1 uncultured Syntrophaceae bacterium
AGGCTGCGTGTAATGGAGCAGACAAACGATGGTTTCAGGATCGCAGAGGAGGATCTTCTGATCCGTGGCCCGGGCGAATTTATGGGAACGAAGCAGTCCGGGCTTCCCGATTTCAGGGTTGCGAGCATACTGAGAGACGCCAGTACGTTGAACGAGGCGCGAAGAGAGGCGTTTTTGCTGATTGAGAAAGATCCCAATCTTGAAAAATCCGAACATATGGCATTAAAAAAGGTGCTTATGAAAAGATGGGAAACCCGTCTGGAGATTGCAAAGACGGGGTAAATGCGTTGATCTTTCCCTCGTTCAGCAGCATCTTTGATCCCTTGGCCGGAAGAGAGTGTCACCATGAGCCGTATTGGCAATTGCCGCTCTAACGTTAAACTCATTAC
>CAZOHQ010000231.1:399-4226 GCA_964579455.1 uncultured Syntrophaceae bacterium
TGAAAAGATGGGAAACCCGCCTGGAGATTGCAAAGACGGGGTAAATGCGTTGATCTTTTCCTCGTTCAGCAGCACCCTGAATACCTTGTATAGGAGGAGTGCGTCTATCATGAGCCGTATTGGCAAATGCCGCTCAACGTTAAACTCATTACCACGCGCCCGGAACACAGGCATTATATATCTATAATATATATTATTGAATGCGGATCACTATCTCGAAACACCCCATAGAACGCTGCTCTGTCAACCACTGGAGCATGGAATACAGGAGATTGGCTTTTCAGATAAAAAGCAGTAGTGATTTTTTGTACGTCGAAGTATCATACTTCCGGCCTCGCACTTCACACATTTTATTCACGAACACCTTTTGAAGATACCGAGAGACTATTGCAACACCTCAAATTGATTACATTCTTTTACCTTTACCACCTTTATGAAACATCCGATGAAAATATACTTGCATTGTGCAAATAAAACGATTAGATTCTCTTCAGAGGAGAATGTTAATGATTGATGACATATCCCGGACAGACCTCGACGAGATATTGTTCAAAGCACTTCGCGCCATCTATCAGTTCGAGCGCGTGAAGGTATCTATGTTCGATCTTACCTATGAAGAAATTTATCTCATGCAGTTCCTCCGCAGGAAGAGTGTCGCGCCCATGACCGAAATTGCCGGTGAAATGCATATCCCCGTAAGCACCGCTACCAGATTGATCGACAGGCTGGAAAGGCGAACACTCGTCTATCGCAGAAAGGATGATACAGACAGACGGAAGATAATGGTCGCACTTGCACGGGAGGGAGAGACGCTTGTCAACGTGGTCGAGGACCATACCTTTATATCGGTTAAGGCCAACTTGAAAAGATTTACGAGCGAAGAGGTTCAAGAATTCCTGAATACGGCGCAGCATCTTGATCGTATACTCAACACCAAAGAATCGTAATTGCAGGTTCATGGAGAATGATCACATAGATTAATACTATTTCGTCGGGAGGGAGATATGAAGGACCTTAAAGGAAAAGTGGCCGTGGTAACGGGTGCGGCCATGGGAATGGGAAAAAGTCTTGCGGGGATGTTACTTAGTGAAGGATGCAGCGTTGTTCTGGTGGATATCAATGAGAAGGCACTCAAGAAGACAGTCGAGGAATTGTCGAAAAAAGGCGCTTGCAAGTCCTATCTGTGCGATATCTCCGACAGACAGGCTGTATACGATCTCGCGGGCAAGGTGAAGAACGATCTCGGGGCGGTTTCAATTCTCATCAACAATGCCGGTATCGTGAAAGCGGGGGAACTGATGGACCTGGCTGATGACGTCGTCCAGAAGATAATTGACATAAACCTTACGGCCATGTTCTGGACCTGCAAGGCCTTCCTTCCCGACATGATCGGGAGGAATGAGGGTCATGTGGTCAACTTCGCCTCGGCGGGAGGCATCCTTGCCCTTCCGAATCTGTCGGCATATTGTGCCAGCAAGTTCGGTGTCATCGGTTTCACCGACGCCGTGCGGCAGGAGATGAAGAAGCACAAGCTCAATATCGGCTTTACCAGCGTCTGCCCCAACACGGTGGGAACGGGGATGTTCGAAGGTGCCGATATGGTGGTGGGAACGAAACTTTTGAAACCCGAAGAAGTGACGAAAAGGGTTCTCAAGGCGATAAAGAAGAACAAAGCCATGGTGGCCGTTCCGACGATTCCCGTCAAATTTCTCACGCCCCTGACCAAATTGTTGCTTCCGATACACGCCATGGACTGGTTGAATGGTCTTCTGGGGATGTGGACTGCAAACGATATGACCACGGGCCGCACGAATGCATAACGTGACAAAATCAGGAGGGAACCACCATGATGAAGAAGGTATGCATAGTAATAGGCATTATTGTATGTCTGCAACTGGTGCTTTTGGGAATCAACATCATGCAAAAGGGATCATCGTCGCGTGATGGCAGAAGCATTGACGGGATACTCAGTGTACCCGTTGCAAAAGCAACGCTGGACGATATCAAAAAGCTTTCCAAGGCCGATGTCTTTCAGCTCTTTTACGCCTCGCCGCCGCCGGAGTTCACCGACATGGAAGGCGAATACAAGGCGGTGTCACTGGATGTGGGGATACTCGCCTGCGCTGCCGACTGTTTCACCTATCACTTCTTCGGCCCCGGGTACTGGGAAGGAAAAGCATTTTATCCTTTCGAACAGGAAACCGGATCGGGATACAACATTTTTTCGAAAGAGGATGATCGAGGAAACAAAAAACTCTACCGCACCCGCAAGATGAAGACCTGGGTCGGTCCATCGACCATTGATGAGGGGATATCCTTTCATCTCGACTACAGTCCCTTTAACACTGGCATGGTGCACTCCATGCACGATGAGATTCGCAAGATAAATGACCGGCTCTTTATCGGCCTGGGATATATGGCCGCGGGCGGGGGATCCATCAATCCGGGACCATTCGTCCTCTATGGAGCCCCTCAGCCCTGGGTGGGGATCGATCCGCAGTAATGACGGCGACAATCCTGAGTGTTGATGTCGAACAGGGATTCACACAATGACGGGAAAACGACATTGCGTAGGGGGGAACATGCGTATGGCTCCACAATTTAAAGGGTATATGGGCAAGATTCTTGATGTGGATCTCACCACCGGCATGACGGGTGAGTATCAGGTGAGTGATGAGGATCGGGAACTTTTTCTCGGCGGAAGATATATAAGCACCAAGATCCTCTGGGATGAGCTGCAGCCGAGGATCGATCCACTGTCTCCGGAGAATCTCCTGATTGTGATGACGTCACCGCTGACGGGCACCGGTGCTCCCTCGACGAGCCGCTACGACATCTCGGCCAAAAGCCCCCTTACCGGGGGGATCGGGCACTCCAACAGCGGCGGCAATTTCGGCATTTACCTGAAAAAGGCGGGCTGGGACGGTATTATTATACGGGGAAAAGCGGAGCGACCCGTCTATATCGAAATCGACAACGACAGGGTGACGATCAAGGATGCCGGCACGATATGGGGCATGGATACGCAGCGCGCCCAGCAGGCCATGGGCAAGGGGGGAACCATGGCAATCGGTCCGGCCGGTGAAAACCTGGTCAAGTATGCCACGGTGGTATCCCAGGAGCGGAGTCATGGCAGGACGGGCATGGGTACTGTCATGGGGTCAAAAAACCTCAAGGGGATTGTTGCACGGGGTAACAGAAAGGCCGAACTGGCAGAACCCGAAGAGTTCAAGAAACTTGCAAAAGATTGGTACGCCATGCTCAAGGCACATCCGGCAACGGGAGCTTTCGCACCGCGGTATGGCACGGCGGGATTTCTGACGACGCTCTCGTCGAAGAACGCCCTGCCGACCAGAAATTTTCAAAGGGGATCTTTCGAAGACGCCCACCTGCTGGGCGGGGAGCGTCTGGCCGAGGAGTTTCTGATCAAAAACAGCGGGTGCGTTTCCTGTCCGATACGATGCGGCCGGGTGGTGGAACTGGACGGCAAAGAGATCAAGGGGCCGGAATACGAGATTCTCTGCCTCCTGGGATCAAACATGATGATCAACGATATGGAGGCCATCATCAAATGGAATTACCAGCTTGATCTTCTGGGGATGGACGCCATCACCACCGGTACGGTCATGGGCTTCGCGGCGGAGCTGAATGAAAAGGGGATCTGGAACAGCGGGATCGAATTCGGGAAAAAGGACACCATCGCCGCCACACTGGAAGATATCGCCTTCAGGAGAGGGGTGGGGAATGACCTTGCCGAGGGAGTCAAGTACCTGTCCGAAAAATACGGAGGAAAAGACTTTGCCCCCCACGTCAAGGGGCTTGAGATG
>CAZOHQ010000232.1:0-4195 GCA_964579455.1 uncultured Syntrophaceae bacterium
CCTGGCAGTTCACTAAGACCCTTGATCTGATCAAGAAGGCCAAAAGGCCGGTCCTCCTCATCGGGGGAGGCATTACCCAGGGCCGGGCGACGGCCGAACTGATCGAATTCGCCCGCAAGGTCAACATGCCCGTTACCTCGACTCTCATGGGGCTGGGCGCCTTTCCCGGAACCGATCCCCTGTGGATGGGGATGCTTGGGATGCACGGCACCTACTACGCGAATATGGCTATCAGCGACTGTGACCTCCTCATCACTCTGGGGGTACGGTTTTCCGATCGCGTGACCGGCAGGCTTGCCACCTTTGCCTCGAACGCGACCATCGTGCAGATCGATATCGATGCCGCCTCGATAAACAAGAACGTCCACGTTCACATACCGATCGTCAGCGACTGCAAGTCCGCCCTGACCCAATTGAATGCCATGCTGGACAGAAACGGACTCGAGAAGATCCGGGATGGGCGAACGGGCTGGCTTGCCCGGATCGAGGGGTGGAGAGCTGAGAGGCCCATGGCCTACTGCCAGGGAGATACGATAAAGCCGCAGCGTGTCATCGAGACGCTCTATTCACTCACGAAAGGGAGCGCCATTGTTACGACAGAGGTGGGGCAGAATCAGATGTGGACGGCACAATTTTTCCGGTTCAATGAACCGAATACCTTTCTCACGTCGGGGGGTCTCGGGACGATGGGCTATGGATTGCCTGCCGCCATAGGCGCCCAGGTTGCCTTCCCCGATAAACTGGTCGTGGACATCGCCGGGGACGGGAGCATCCAGATGAATATCCAGGAGCTTGCAACGGCCGTCAGCTACAAACTCCCCGTGAAGGTGGTGATCCTCAACAACGGCTATCTCGGGATGGTACGCCAGTGGCAGGAACTCTTCTACGGGAAGCGGTATTCACACACCGACATCGGCGGCCAGGGCCCCGACTTCGTGAAGCTTGCCGAGGCCTACGGCGCTCTGGGCCTGAGGGCCACGGAGCCGGAAGAGGTGGAGGCGACCCTTGTACGAGGGCTGGAGGAGCCTGGACCGGTGGTAATGGACTTTGTGGTTGAGGGCGAAGAAGGGGTCTATCCCATGGTAAACCCCGGCGCGTCGCTGTCGGATATGAAACTGAGCGGGAGCATAGGAATGTAACGGAGGTGCCGTTCAAGGGAATTCCCTTCGAGCATCGACCCCCTGGTACGATAACAGAAGAAAGGATTATGAAAACATGGATGTAAAGGAGCATACGCTTTCACTTCTGGTGAATAACAAACCGGACGTGCTTGCAAGAATCGCGGGAACATTCAGCGGGCGTGGATATAATATTGAAAATATTAGCGCTAATATAACGATGGATCCAAAGGTTACAAAGATAACCATCGTAACAACGGGCACTACGGCAACAGTTACTCAGATTCAGAAACAACTCATAAAACTGTTCGATGTTATTAAGGTTTCACGTTCGAAGGAAAGCAGGTACGCACAGAGGGAAATGGCTCTGGTTAGAATGAATCTTCATGAGGACACCATGGCCGAACTTACAAAGATTGTTGAGGAGCTTACATGCGGAAAAGTGGTAACAAAGTCTGATTATTATGTTGTCGAAATAACAGGTGATAAGAAAGAAATTGATCTTGCCTTGACCAGACTTGATGCTATTGGTATAGACGATGTAAGTAGATCGGGAGTAGTAACTTTATAACAAAAAGGAGTATGAAGATGGCAGAATTGGCAATTGGAGGAGTTGTAGAAGACGTTATTACATCTGAAGAATTTTCCCTGGAAAAGGCCAGGGAGGTGCTGAAGAATGAAACGGTGGCTGTACTCGGGTACGGTGTTCAGGGACCCGGACAGGCCCTTAATATGAGAGATAACGGCATACGGGTTATTGTTGGTCAGCGGGAAGGCGGCGCTTCATGGGATAAGGCGGTGGCAGATGGTTTTGTCCCCGGAGAAACTCTTTTTCCCCTGAAAGAAGCGGCCCGGCAAGGGACAATCATTCAGTATTTACTGTCGGACGCCGGTCAGAAAGATATGTGGCCTGAGATTAAGGCATGCCTGTCCGAAGGTGATGCGCTTTATTTCTCTCATGGTTTTTCCGTTACCTACAGCGACCGCACAGGTGTTGTCCCACCAGATAACGTCGACGTAATCCTGATCGCACCAAAAGGGTCAGGGCGCACGTTACGCACCAACTTTCTGGCCGGCAGCGGAGTAAACTCGAGTCTCGCCGTTTTTCAGGATTATACCGGAAAAGCCAGAGACAGGGCTATTGCCGTTGGTATCGCCATAGGGTCTGGATATCTGTTTCAAACCACCTTTGAAAAAGAGGTTTTCAGCGATCTTACCGGCGAACGGGGCGTCCTCATGGGATGCCTGGCCGGCGTCATGGAGGCACAGTACAACTGCTTCAGAAAAAACGGTCACAATCCAAGTGAGGCGTTTAACGAAACGGTGGAAGAACTTACTCAGAGCCTCATCCGTCTGGTTGGGGAAAACGGTATGGACTGGATGTACGCGAATTGCAGCACAACGGCGCAACGGGGCGCACTCGACTGGAAGGGCAGATTCCGCGATGCGGTAGTTCCCGTCTTCGATGAGCTGTACGAGAGCGTTGCCTCCGGCGTGGAAACACAAATTACCCTTGATTCCAACAGCGCTCCTGATTACAGGGAGAAGCTGGACAGAGAGCTGGAAGAAATGAGAAATATGGAGATGTGGCGGGCGGGTGCCGTGCTCCGTTCCATCAGGCCGGAGAGAAGAAAGAAGTAGTAACCGAGGTGTTATAACGTTCACAGGAGCAACAAAATTATTTTCTTTCAGAAAAAGACAGACAATAATTTCTAATGTACGAAACATTCTGAGATTCCCCGCAACCTGTCGGAGCATAAGCTCAGATCCCGTTTATACGGGGTTGCGGGGAGCTTAACTATGTATCATGGAGAAGCTTATGAGAAGTAATCTTATGAAAAAAGGGTTGGAGCGGGCGCCCCACCGCTCCCTGTTCAAGGCCATGGGATATACCGATGAAGAACTTACCCGGCCTATGATAGGGGTCGTGAATTCCGCGAACGAGATTATCCCCGGACATATACATCTCAACACGATTGCGGAGGCTGTCAAAGCGGGCATACGCATGGCCGGCGGTACACCGGTGACCTTTCCAACTATCGGGGTATGCGACGGCATTGCAATGGGACACATCGGGATGAAATACTCGCTCGCGAGTAGAGAACTGATCGCCGACTCCATTGAAGTCATGGCGACGGCACATCCTTTTGACGGACTTGTCATGGTAACCAACTGTGACAAGATTGTCCCCGGTATGCTTATGGCGATCCTTCGCCTTAATATCCCTTCAATTGTCGTCAGTGGGGGACCGATGATGGCCGGAAGATTCAACGGAAAACCCGTGGATCTGATAAGCGTTTTTGAAGGCGTGGGCGAGGTAAAGTCCAACAAAATGAATGACGAATCTCTGAAAGCACTGGAGGATTGCGCGTGTCCGGGATGCGGTTCCTGCTCCGGCATGTTTACCGCCAATTCCATGAACTGCGTAACGGAAGCTCTTGGTCTCGGCCTGCCCGGCAATGGAACGATACCGTCCACCTCCGCCGCTCGTGTGCGTCTTGCAAAACAGGCGGGAATGCAGGTAATGGATCTTGTGAAAAAAGATGTCCGACCGAGAGATATAGCTACTCTTCAGGCCTTCAAAAATGCCATAGCCGTTGATATGGCGCTTGGCTGTTCCACCAATACGGTTCTCCACATCCCGGCGGTCGCGCATGAAGCAGGATTTACGCTGGATCTCGACTTGTTTAACGATATAAGCCGCCGTACTCCCAATCTGTGCCATTTGAGTCCTGCCGGGCATCATCACCTCGAAGACCTTGACGAGGCGGGTGGCATACAGGGCATCATGAAGGAGATAAGCACATTAGGTGTTATCGATCTTGAATGTCCTACAGTAACAGGAAAGACCGTGGAGGAAAACATTAAAACCGCTTCAGTCAAGGATAGAGATGTAATACGTTCCGTCGATGATCCCTACAGCCCGCAGGGTGGTATCGCGATCCTGAAGGGAAATCTTGCCCCCGACGGCGCCGTGGTCAAACAGTCGGCAGTTTCCCCCGACATGATGACGAATGAGGGAATCGCGCGTGTCTTTGATTCCGAAGAAGATGCCATGAATGCGATCATGGAAGGCG
>CAZOHQ010000233.1:0-4173 GCA_964579455.1 uncultured Syntrophaceae bacterium
TATTAATGTGACGGGTGAGAATACCGGAAAAGATTTTCATTACAAACCGTGAAATACCGTTATCCCCCCGCATGAAAATGTTCGCCTCCCCAGAGAGTATGTCCCGTTCCCGTGCGTATTCAAAGACGACGACACCATCGGCTGTAAAGAAGGAGGGTACCGCCCAGTGATTGAAAGCTCCTGCAGCGTAAAAAGTCTTTGCATGGTCAGCGTGGCCGACCTGCCGGATGTCGCCGGTAATTCCCGAAGGATCGGTGACATGGATGCCTGTCTCAGTCTTGGCCACTTTGTATCGTGGGCGAAACCCATATATTTCCCAGAGCTGCCCCATGAGATGGGGATTGTCCAGGACACTGTTCCATATCTCTAAGGTGACATTGATGCTGAAGGCCTTTTTGTAGGTCACGGTGGGGCTATTGATGACCTCTTCGACATGAACATCGTACGCCTGAACCAGGGTCGCTGCGAGAAAAAGAAGGGTGGTGATCGTTATGGACAAGGATCTTCTTACCATCAGGGCTCCTCAAAGGATTCATATGAAAGGTATACATGGACTTCCGGTATGGATCAATCTTAAATCCTTGTTGTTTTCCCTGTAGCGAATTGTCTCCTTCACGAGGGTTATCCCCAGTCGCACACAAGAGTCCGCGGGCCGTCGAAAAACAGCACCCAGATCCTCTGACGAGAGGTCTTTGTCACAAGCCCCTTCCCGTACGTCGCATGATCGATCACGTCACCAACCTTAAATGATCCCGACATAGTGTAGGGTATAGACTCCTTGTTCTTTATTTGCTCCGAGAACTCCGCAAAATCCGGCGCGGCCGATACCTTTTTGGATGCTGCTGTTCTCGTGGTAACTCGCGCGGTTTTCCGAGGGGTCTTCTTCTTTTCGGGGTGATACTTATGCTCACTTCCGCACGTGCGGCACTTGACCCGAGCGACAATTCCCTCCATGGTGTGGCACATAACGATATGGTTGAGCTGCATCTTACATTTTGTACAGAGGGTGGTAATGCTCAGCGCAACGGGTGTTCTGTCCTTGTCCTGTGTCATAGAAATCCCTTTCGTATAAATCTGTTCATGGGTGTACCCGTCATTTCCCAACGAAAAAGGCAGGGGGGAACCTCCTCCCTGTCTCTTTGTACGCTGCGTAATTGTAGTACGTCAAACCAGCTTGCGGTGGACACTCCTACCGGAGGAGCGACACGTTGTCAAGATAAAACCGGAAAAGCTGGTTTCACCCTGACGCGCCAATTTGAAAGCTATAAGAGATTTGATATGGGAGGTGTTCACAGAGGCCCCTCGTTTCGCCGGTATCAAGGGCGCACCCCAACAAAATCTTGACACGATTTGATCCGGTCCCTATACTTACACCTCAAAAAACCGCTTTTCCCCTGGCCCCTCTTTTTTATTTGCGGAAGGCGCTAATAAATAGTTCGTCCTGAAAAATGAGGTTTGGAACCCCCTTAAACATCGAGACTGTTCTTGTTAATATCACAGATGAAATGATTGCTGAGTACATATTTGAGCGGTTCATAAAATCAAGTCATCGACTCTGCCGGAGGTCATGACTAGGCCGCAACCCTGAGGAGTCCGCATGCACAAATACAAGATCACCCTGGAGTACGACGGGACCAGGTACCACGGGTGGCAGACTCAGAAGAATGCCAAGAGCGTTCAGGAAACCCTGATAAAGGCGGCGGCTCAATTTACCAAAACCGATGTGGATATCCAGGGAGCGGGACGAACCGACGCCGGTGTCCACGCACTGGCCCAGGTAGCCCACTTGGAAACAAAGAAGGCGATGGAACCTCGGAAGATTATGGAAGGGCTCAACGACATTCTCCCCGCCGGCATCAACATCGTCAGAGTCGAGCGGGTCTCCCCCCGATTCCACGCCCGCCACAACGCCCAGTCCAGAAGTTACGTCTATCTGATCTCAAAGCACAGAACGGCCTTCGGAAAACGCTACGTCTGGTGGATCAGTGACCACCTCGACTGCAGAGCAATGTCTGAGGCGGGGCAAATCTTTTCAGGCTTTCACGATTTCGCCTCCTTCGCCGACAAAAGAAGCGGCAAGGAGACCTCGACGTTGGTACAGATAGATCTGCTGGAACTTCTCGAAGCAAACGATCTCATAGTCTTCAGGATCGCCGGGTCCCATTTCCTGTGGAAGATGGTCCGCCGCATCGTGGGAGTTCTCGTGGAAGTGGGACGGGGGACGCTGTCGTCCCAGGACGTGGAAGGGATGCTTCATGACCCCTCCGATATACCAGCCCGGCTCACTGCGCCCCCCTCGGGACTCTTCCTGGAGCAGGTGCTCTATGAAGGGGACACCCTGCAATCGGCTGGCTCATTACCGGCAGTGCCCGTCCCCGGACTGTGGATACCCCCTAAGGTCTAATCCAGCAATGATCCGAATGTCATCCGGGCCAAATAGGCGGGGGCTCTAAAGTAACGGTTTAACTGCAATGTGTAAATATCTTCTAGCAATTTCCACGGGATCAGCTCGGATAATTTGATTCAACGGTTGTTTCCTCGAGGATGTCCACTGAATGTCAGATAGAAATTCACAAATGAAAATTGTTTGATATTATATAGATACTTTGCTCCATCCACGAGCACGGTTTTTGGGCCCAACGAGTCACTTTCTGGGCACAAAATGCCTCATAATATACATGTAACATGCTATATTGTCGAGGTGTTTTACTTTTTCATGAGACTATATATATTGGGGGCTTGTGCCGCCCCTTGGGATGTGATAGAAGGCGTCCCACGGCAAATCAAGTGATTTGAGTAATCCGATCTTACTTCTTGTAAGCTGCGGAGTGAAGATACATGATCATAATAAAAATCAAAAAAAATGGAGAAAATAATGAGTAGAGCATTGGAAGGTATACGGGTTGTTGATTTGAGTCATGTCCTGGCGGCGCCGACCACAACTATGTTTTTGGCGGATCTTGGTGCCGAGGTTATTCATGTTGAACCGTTTCATGGAGACGATTCAAGGGAATTCGGACCCTTTGTCGGCGAGCCGGGCAAAGACAGGAGCGGGTATTTTATAAGCCTCAACCGTAACAAGAAGAGCATGGTCCTGAATTTGAAGAGCGAAAAAGGAAAGGAAATCCTCCGTGAATTGATCAAGGTTTCTGATGTTATTATCGAAAATTTCAGGCCAACCACAATGAGGAAGCTGGGTTTTGGCTGGGAAGAGATCCAAAAGATAAATCCGAGTGTGATCTATGCCTCGATATGCGGGTTTGGCCATGATTCACTTCCTGGATATACCGAACGTCCGGCGTACGATATGGTGGCGCAGGCCTACAGCGGCATTATGAGTATCACGGGACCGGAGGGTGGGGCGCCATGCAGAGTCGGATCATCCGTCGGGGACATCTTTGCCGGTCATCAGGCGGCGATCGGGATACTTGCCGCATTGTACAAACGGAAAGAAACGGGGAAGGGTCAGCACTATGATGGCGCTATGGTGGACGGCCTGTTTACCGTGCTGGAGAATGCTGTTGCACGATATACCATCAGCGGAGAGATTCCGGGTCCGCTGGGAGGGGCGCATCCTTCCATCGTACCTTTCCAGGGATTTAAAACCCTGGATGATTCCTGGATCATAGCGGCTATCGGCACGGATGGACTGTGGGCAAAGTTTTGTACCGTCATAGGCAGAGAGGATCTCACCGATGATCCGAGATACAAGACCAATCCCCTCAGGAACGAGAACAAACAAGATCTTATTCCCATTCTTGACGGTGAGATGGCGAAGAAGACGACCAAGGAATGGGAAGATATTTTTGAGAATGCGGGATTACCGTACTCTCCGATAAACAATATGAAGGATATCTGTGAAGACCCGCATATAGCATATAGAAAGATGCTGGTAGAGATTGACCAGCCCGGGATAGGCAAGATGAAAATCGCCAATTCAGCGATCCGTCTGTCCGAAACGCCGGGCGAGGTGTATGCTCCCGCGCCGCTCCTCGGACAGCACTCTGAAGAGGTATTAAAAGAGATCCTCGGGTATTCCCAGGAACAGATTGACAGTCTGAAAGAAGAGAAGATAATAAACTCCTAAATATAGGATAGTTTAACGAAGATAGTATCAAAGGACATATTGATTCTACAGTGCAAGCACTGTAGAACCCGCATGTACCGTCAGGT
>CAZOHQ010000234.1:0-1929 GCA_964579455.1 uncultured Syntrophaceae bacterium
ATCTAAACCATATCTCCGGTTCAAACGTCCTTTATAAAAATCATGCTCCATCGTAAAGGCGGTACCCA
Organism: uncultured Syntrophaceae bacterium; assembly: GCA_964579455.1. Taxonomy (GTDB): domain Bacteria; phylum Desulfobacterota; class Syntrophia; order Syntrophales; family UBA2210; genus UBA2210. The sequence goes on from CAZOHQ010000234.1 coordinate 69, forward strand.
AGAGGCCAACTTTTTTAACACCATTCTTAACGAGAACCTCTGCTGTCGCATCGGCTATATGCAGCACAGGAATGTGAAGGGCTTTTTCTATATGCGGCGCTACCTTATGCATGGTGTTCGTGCATATGAGTAAAAAATCAGCCCCGGCCGACTGGACGCTCAGGGCCGCGTCTGAAAGTATTTTTGCAGTACCATCCCAATCACCTTCATGTTGCAGCTTCTCAATGGGGTCAAAATCCACGCTGTACAGAACGATCTTTGCGGAGTGCAAACCACCCAGAGAATTCTTTACCCCCTCGTTAATCGTACGATAGTACCCAATCGTGCTTTCCCAACTCATGCCACCTAAAAGACCTATAGTTTTCATATTGATTCTCCATGTATTCATTAACGGCTATTCAAAATATGCCCGTCTTAATAAAAAGGATCATTACCGATATATAGCGAATCCCACCTTCGGCTGTCTCCTTGAAATTCCCCCGAATAACTAAAACAAAAGGCAACGGCTTCAACAGGAAGAGATACCGTTGCGTTGAATGTAATCTTTTCGGGTGGATTTGAATTCACCGAGTAGAGGGGATTGATATGGTGTGTGCTCACCACTGTTCCCTTACTATCAAGAAAGCTGACGAGGACACTCAAGCTTCGGATTTTCGGATAACTATTTGTTATGTATTCTGAGATTGATATATAGCCTGTCAGATTCAAATGATCGGGTAGTGATGTATAGGTATAATGAACCGATAATTCGTTTGTATTCCATACACCGGAATCCGTATCGCTTGAGATAATATGAATGCGATCAGCCTGCTTTGCTATTTTCCCCCTGAATAGTTCTTGTGTGGTTGTACATGCCAGCAGGGAAAGCAATGACAAGGATATGAATATGATGATCCTGGCATTCTTTTGTATCATATGTATTCACTCCTTTCTCGCTTGTGTGTTCTGTGACATCTCTTTCTAAAGCCCCGGGATTCCGATAGGGCCGGGAAGATCAGGGATGCAACATCCTGAAAACGAGATCATAAAACACAAAATAAGGATTAAAATCGCCAGCTGTTTCATTCTGATTCTCCCTGATAGTAATATATTTACAGCCAGCTTACTGATTTTATCAGTGAAGGATATTCGAGGGAAGGAGGTTGATAGCTGTCTGCCGGATATCCCACCAGGCATCCATCAAGCGCATATTCTCCACAGGGAATATCTAAAAGCCGGCAAAAATCAGGATCACTATCCATTTGCATCGTTGCACTTACCAGTTGAAGACCGATACAGAGTGATGTTGCTTTCAGCCACATATTTTGCAGGCAGTAGCAAAGGGATTGTGCGGCGATTGGAGGGATTCCTTTTCTTTCTCCTACAACAATATAGAATGGTGTGTTACCGACACCGGGTACGCCTTGTCGCCCGATTCGTTTTAGATTCTGAACAAAAGGAACAGACTCCAACTTCTTTTCAAGTTCATCGGCAAACCTTGCCATCCGGTTTTTGAGAATATCCGCTGCTGCTTTCATAGATGATGACGAGCTTCGAATCACGAATACCTTTCTAAAGTCAGATTTACCTGCAATTGCAAGTGCTCCAAATGGAGCTAATAGGCCCGCTTGGATTATTGCCTCAATAGCCTCTTGGCTTGGCGGGATGGAGCTAAATGCTCTTACTGAGCGTCTCGATTTTATGATCACATCAATGGCCGCACTGTGTTCACGGGTGATGTTTTCAAACCTACTGATATCCTTTCATATGTCATCTATAAATTATTATATTTAATGCCGAGTCGAAGTCCCTCAAAGCGGGATTTTCGCTCGAACAATTTATTAAGCGGAAAAATATTCGAATATACCCGGATATTCCAGAG